>JBEKCX010000011.1:0-18634 GCA_050014655.1 Occallatibacter sp.
AGCGGGATCGTTCAGCACCATAACCCTTGCTCCGGCAGCCTCGGCCTCGGCCGCCGTCGCATCCACGCAGTTATGCGCGATCACCACCAGATCCACGCCAGGACCGGCCGAGGACACTATGCTGCGGATGCAGCGTCCGACCAGAGCTTCCTCATTGTGAGCCGGAACCAGAACAGTAAGCGGAAGATCCTCCGCTCCTGCATCTTGTTCTCTGGCGTGCGCGGATGGCAACAGAGAAGCTGAGGTCAGAACGAGAAGCTCCACGAGCAATGGCAGCGTCGCCAGCACCACCGCGATCCCGATCACGTCGAACACGTGCGACAGAAGCATACGATCGAACTCCGACTTGCCTGACAGAAAGAAGTTGCTGTTGCGCGGAAGCCAGTGCCTGGGACTCTATCTCGTCGGCCGCGATTGCGCGTTTCGTTTATCCGGCCGATGCGCAGCGGCTTACCCCCTCGGCAAGCATCTATGCGACATCCGCGGAAACCAATTCCTCGATGAGCGCGTCTGCCTCCGGACGATTTGGCGGCAGGACCGGAATCGGTTCATGTGTAAGTCCTCGGCTGAGCAGTTGCCGCACCTGACGGTACACGTCGGGCACTTCCTGAACGTGAATTGGAATCAGCTTGCCGCCAATCCGGCAAAACGCCCAGTCCTTGCCGGGTTGCGGAACCGGCAGCGACTCCGGCTGGATGCGGCGCAATGCCTCGGCGACTTTTGGGGCCATGCGAAAGAAGAGTCGCAGCTTGGAAGCGCCTACAACGTGGACCAGAAGCCGATCCAACCCCGCCAGCCACAGTTCACGCTTCCACGACCGGGCAACATTCATCACGTAAATCAGCGAGGCCAGAGCGTCGGCCCCGATGTAAGCGGTGTTGCTCATGTCGAGCACCACGTGAGATCCGGAAAGAACCGCGTTCCGCACGTCGGATTCAAATCGCGGCAACAGCGCGCCGGTGAAATCGCCATCAATGCGCATGACGGTTGCCCTGCCCACCATCTCTTTCGTGACCTGCGCCTGGTGGCGCCGTTTCCCCTGCATTGCCATTGCCGCAAGTTGCACGGGAAGATAGCGTGCCAGACCAAGCGCATTGCCGAGATACCGCTTCGCCAGCCGCGATGGCTCCTGCATCATTCGGTAGAACCATTCCAGGCCGCAATGCTGCATCCACTGAGGCGCGCGGGCAACCTTGCCGCTCAAAAAGTCCAGCGAGCCGCCTACTCCGATGCAAACCGGCACCTCCAGCCTGAACCGGTGCATGGCCAGCCATTTTTCCTGCTTGGGGTTTCCAAAGGCCACCAGGAGAATGTCCGGCCTGGCCGCCTCGATCCTCGACAGTATTTCCTCGTGATCCATCTCTTCCAGTGGCTGCTGCTTCGGGCAATAGCGTCCCGCAATGCAGACGCCCGGATAACTCTTCTCCATCCAGGCCGCTGCGCCGGCGGAACTCTCCTCTTCAGCACCCAGCAGGAAGATCCGATAGCCGCGCCGGGCCGACAATCTGGCCAGTTGCGGCACCAGATCGGCTCCGGTCACGCGCTCCTTCAGGCCCGTCCCCAACAGACGGGATGCCCACACCAGCGGCGCGCCGTCGGCCAGGACGAGATCGCAGCGGCAAAGCGTCTCGTGCAGTTCCTCGTCGTGGATGGATTTCATGAGAAAATCCACGTTTGCCGTTGCAATCTGATGAAAGCCGCCTTCCGCAATGCTGGCCTCCACAGCGTCCAGAACTTCTTCCATTGTCAGGTTGTCCAGAGCTACACCCAGGACAGCCACACGGGGATCTTTTGATTTCGCCATGGTGATCGCTCCACGAGGCTTCGTTCAGGAACGGGCCGCCCCGCGCTTCTCAACTCGATGGGAAGAGCGGTCGAACCCGCTGTCGGGGGGAAACGAGGCTACAGCGCTCTCGTGACCGGTGTAGACCGGAGGCAGGCAGTCAAGCGGCGCTTTCCCAGGAAAGCACCCACCTGCACAGTGACAGCAGATCTGGGGAAATGATGAAACCGCCGCGTCCTTGTTCTACGCGGCCAGGGTGGATTCTCAACGATCGCACGAATGGGGCAGGATCAATTGCTCCGGCCGGCATGGTTTGTTCCGGATCGATCGTCGATGGCTTCCACATCGCTCAGGCTCAGCTCGGCCGAAATGGCCTGGGAGAATACTGAGATGGTGACGATCAGACGTAGTCCGTTCTTGATCCGCGCCAGGCGTCCCTTGACGCCGGCAAGAGGTCCCCGCGTAACCCGAACCAAAGTGCCTGGCGTCAGCGCGTCGCAGCGGTCGCATGGCACGTTGCTGCCGAGAGTGCGGCGAACAGCCTCGATTTCATCATCGGAGATCTGGCTCGGCGCATGGTTCCCTCCCAGCAAGCGAACAACCCCGTTGGTCTCCAGCACCTTTACCCGGTTGCGCAAGCTGGGCTCATAGTGAAGAAACAGGTAGCCGCTGAACGCCGGCACCTCGATCAGCTTGCGGCGATCCTTCCATTGATGGACCTCCCGCAGCACGGGGAGATAGGTTCTGAATCCTTTCGTGGTCAGGCCCGTAGCTATCCGCTGCTCGCAGCGATAGGCAGTCTGCACCGCGTACCAGGCGTGATTGGGATTCTCCGCAAGCGGCATCTCCCCAATCCTGATTTCCGAGCTTAAGTAGGCTTCGCCCATGTCACTCCCATCCGAGTGCCGACAACTTGACTCAATCTGTCCAGAATGAAGTGGTAACGTGCAAGAGCGAAACGCTCCTGGCACCAAAGCAACAGCGGCAAACGCCGCCAACACATCATCGGTGGAGAAGGTTTTCGCCGACCCCCATGGTCGCCCCAAACTTGCCGGCTTCCTTCATGGTCCGTTCAAATAGCCACTCCGTATCGCATCCCAATACCCGCGCAATCTCCAGTTTCATCTGCCGCTTGGGCACACGGACGCCGTTGACGATTCGGCTCAGATGAGCCTCATCTATTCCCACCAGCCTGGCCAGCCTATTCTGGCGCATTCCGGTCGTGAACATTCGCAGCTTGAGATTGGGGTAGATACAGCGCTCCTTTTCTGCCAAGGGAAGAGCAGTCTGCCTTGAATACGCCACCCCGTTGAGTGGCTGTCTGCCCAAAGCACTTGCGTTCAGATCAGTGATGGCCGTCACAGACATACATCCAACGCCATCCCTATACTTACTTAAGTGAAACGTATACCGACCTGAAAAAAATTGCCATCTATCTTTAGTACCCAATACCTGTCTCATAGGTAATCTTTCGTAGGTTACCTTGCCGCCGTTTTGCTCGCATAACGCAGATTCCAAAGGCCTTAATGTTCTGTCAGGTATCTCTTGGACGACTGGAGAAGCTGTGCGATTTTATGAAGACTTTACGACTCAGAACAGAGCGGTCCAAACCTGGACCCCGGATTCCGGCAATTCTTTGATATTCGGCGGATGATCGGCGCCGTACTTCGATACCCGGCAGCCTTCGTGCAGGCTCTTCCCCTTAGATGCGGCGGTATCGCGCATTGATGCTTTACTCTTGAACCGCAAACGTTGGCCCTGCGGGAACTCACGACACCCCGGAAATCCCTACGAAGCCGTGGATTGCGTCTTCGTATCGAACCGGCCGCTCAACGACCGACCAATTCCCTGCCGGCGCGGCAACGGCTCCGGCAAAGCCGTCGAGCAGTTCCAGGTCCTGCACGCGCCAGCACGATTCCGCACTGTCGTCCGTCGCGTCGCCGAGCCTAACCGGGTTCAAAGGCCCGCCTGACACATCGACCCCATCCAAACCGCCCAGCAGTCCAAAGCCGGCTGCCTTCAATACCGCCTCCTTCCGCGTCCAGAGACGCAGAAAGGCGCTGGCCTGTTCCTCTGGTGTTGGCGCCGCCGCGATCAGGGCGGCCTCTGTCTTCGTGAAATGCGCGGATGCGATCTCCAGGGCCCCGACATCGCATCGCATTGCCTCCACGTCCACGCCCACTTCTCCGGCGGCGGTAAACGCGATCAGTCCCAGCCCGCCGGAATGAGATACATTGAAATGCAGTGCAGAGCGTTCGGCGACGCAAGGCTTGCCGTGACTGTTGGCTGTCAGCGCGATCTTCTCGGGAGCCAGCTCCAGATACTCGGCCAACCCCAGCCGCAGCATTGCCCGGCAAAGCCGGAACCGGGATGCATCCCTCGGAAAAAGATAGCGATCCGCGCGGTTCCGCTCCTCGATCGACAAGATGCCGTCGAGATTCGCGCCTGGACTCAACGGCCTGTCCAAATCGATCGTCCATACGTCGATGACGGCGGGAGGAGGCAGTTTACGAAGTGGAAAGCCCTCGTTCATGGAGTCCCTTTTGTGGCAGGAAAATCCCCTGAGCGCAGGAGAGCGGCGATTCCGCACAAACTGCAAAGCACCACAGCTGTTCCGAAAACGCCGTAAGGAGGCCCTCCGAGGACGCTATGCACATCTCCCCTCTCGTCATCCTTCTCGGCTGGATACCTGCCGGCGCGTATCTCTTCCGCCGCTATCCCGTCCGCATAGCAATTCTAGCGAACTTCTTTGTCGGCTGGGCGATTCTTCCCGGCGCGCGCTACCTGGCGACGGCAGACGACTTTCCCTATTGGATTCTCGGCGTCTGTCTCCCGACGGACTATCTTCTCACCAAGGCCACGGTCACCGGACTGGCCGCTCTGGCCGGATTTCTTCTCTTTCATCCCGCGGATTTGAGAAGATTCAGGCCGGACGCCTGCGATCTTCCCATGGCAGTATGGTGTTGTGTGCCTCTGCTCTCGGCGGCCACGCATTGGAACACGCTTCACGAGGGTCTGCTGGGCGCAGCCTACCAGACGATCTCCTGGGGCGTGCCGTGGCTCCTGGGCCGCGTCTACTTTTCCGATGACGACTCGCTGCTGCTGGCCGCCAGAGCCTGCATAATCGCGGGAATCTGTTATGTGCCGGTCTGTCTGGTTGAAATCTGCGCCGGGCCTCAACTCTACGCGTTCCTTTATGGTTATCAGTCCTACCGCTGGGTGGGCGCACAGCGTTATTTCGGCTTTCGTCCCATCGGCCTTCTGGAGGACGGAAATCAGCTGGGCATTTGGATGGCGGCGGCTACCCTGCTGGCCATTTTCCTCACTCTGCATCGGCTGACGGGCCGCATCCTTGGCTTGCCCATAAGATGGGTCGCTGCCGGGCTGACTGCCGTTACGCTGCTCTGCCAGTCCGCAGGCAGTATCCTCCTGCTTCTGTTTCTGTTGCCTTTGGCGCTGTTGAAGCGACGCTCTGTCCAGCGTGCGTTTGCGGTCTTGATCATAGGCATTATGGCATTCGCGCTGTTCCGGATGACTAACCTCGTATCCCTGCGCGCTCTGGCGCAGCACGACGGAGTGGCCCATTCCCTCGCCTCCGCCTTGAACAGCATTGGCCGCCACTCGCTAGTTTGGCGGTTCGCTCGCGAAGAAAGCCACGTCCGCGTCGCGCTCCAGCATCCTCTCCTCGGGTCTGGGCGATGGAACTGGTGGCAGAACAGCGATTTCCGGCCGTGGAGCCTATGGCTGCTTGTGCTGGGCATGTACGGATTGGTTGGCCTGGTTGCTTTCGGGGGGATCCTGTTCCTGCCGGTTATACGCGCCGTCTGGCCGCCTGCGGGAGGTAGCGCTCCCAACCAGCCGAATCTGCGACTGGCGCTGGCCACGCTCGTTCTCATGGTGGCCATCGACAACCTGCTCAATGGAGCAATGATCCTTCCATATCTTCTAATGATGGGCGGCCTGGCAGCCGAACGGAGATCGAATGGCGGCGTCGGGACGGTCGTCGCACCTGTTCGGCAAGATCTGTAGAGCGGGGCACAGAGTTCAGGCAGATGGAGGCCGATCGCAGGGGCGGCTCAATGGGACAGGATGGTCTCGTTGCCCAGGATGCGATAGAGGGTGGAACGGCTGATGCACAGTTGGCGGGCGGCGCGTAGCTTGTTGCCGCGGTTCAGGTCGAGCACGTATTGCACGTGGTGGCGGATCACCACATCGAGAGAGAGGTCGTCGGTTCGGCTTGCGAACTGCAAATCCGGCGGCGTCTCCTGCTCGGTAGGCAATGCCAGGTCGTCGGCCCGGATGACGCCATTGACGGCTTCGAGCAAGGCCGTTTCGAGGACCGAGGCCAACTCGCGCACATTTCCCGGCCAGTTGTGCTGAAGAAGCCGGGCCAGCGCGCCGGGCCCCAGCATGACGGGACGCTGCTGGTAGCGGTTGCAGAAGCGGTCGAGCAGCGCCTGGGCGAGCGGGGCGATATCCTCGCGGCGCTGGCGCAAGGGGGTAATGGCGAAGCGGACGGCGGAGAGCCTGAAGGCCAGGTCAGGCAGAATGAGTCCCTGGCCGACCATCTGCCGCAACGGCGTCTGCGAGGAGGCCAACACCACGGCGCGCCCCGGAGGACGGTCCTGGAGCGCCTTGAGAACGCCCAGCAACAGCCCCTGGCCTGGCGGAGCCAGCAGATCCACTCGATCGAGATAAGTAAAGCCCCCAAGCGTGGCCGGATCGGCGTCGGTGACCAGCCATTCACGGGCATCGCGCCTCTGGAAGCTGGACCCGGCCAGCGGTGAGCGGCTGAAAAGGTAGCGGGCCAGGGTCTGTTTGCCGGTGCCGTGCTCGCCTTCGATGGCGGCCACTTGCAGATGCGGCGCGGTCATCTCTGCCTGCATGAGCAGCTTGCGCCAGGCCGCGCTCACGCCCACGACCTGCGTCGCGCATGTGGAGTCCAACTCCACAAGCGTAAGGCCGGAGACTGAGGACTGGGGCGAGAATTGAGCGGCGGTCTGCATGGATCTCAACGTGCCTCGCCTCCTTGGCCCCAACCGGCAGTACGGGGCCGACAGAGGTCTTATCGGCGCTCCCTCAAGAAACATGAACCAAAGAAACCGGGCATTTCTCCGCTCCGGGGATGCGCGCGGCTTCGTGCTTTGCGGGTCTTTGCGTTCCCTCCAGGAGCGTTCCGCGGAGGGGTTTTTCCATACGGCTAGAGGTTGTTTCTGGATGAGCATCCGTCTTCAGCGGGGTTGACGGGCGAGGGTATTCGCTTGGAGGATCTGAATCAGGCCCGGTTGTTGCTACCCTGACGCCGCGACGAGCTGGCTGAAGGGCATTCGGCACGGGTTCCAGCGCAGGTCAACCTTATCGCGCGGTTTGCGTCTAATCAAAATGCCTGCTCTCAGCGGCCGCATCGGCGTGCATTTGAGTCCCCAATGGCACTTCGATGCGGTTTCGAGTTCACTTCCGCCGCAGTCAAGGGACGAGCGGCCAGGAACCGGGGTGGGAGCCTTCCCAATGTCCCCAATGCCGGTGCATCGATGTTTCTTGATCGGAACTGCAACTTTTCGCTTGTTTGGGAATCTTCTCCGAAGGAAGGGTCCAGGAAAACACTATGCGTATGATGGTTTCGCTCCCCCTTTGTGCATTGGCCGGCGCGCTGCTCTGCGGAACAGCGGCGATGGCCCAGCAATTCGCGCCCACCGTACGGATCGTCGATCGGATTGACGAAGGCCAGCTTGTGACCCTCAAGGGCAATACGCACCCGGCGGCAAACCCCAGGAACGATCTGGGCCGGGTCAGTCCCGACCTGCCCATGACCGACCTGATCCTGGTGCTGAGCCGCAGCCCTGAGCAGCAGGCGGCGTTCGAGAAGTTCGTGGCCGGCCAGTACGACCCGGCCTCGCCCGATTTCCATCAGTGGCTCACTCCCGAGCAGGTGGGCGAGAACTTCGGCCCCTCCCAGACCGACATTGCCACCGTCTCCAACTGGCTGACAGGGCATGGCTTCTCAGTGGATGCGGTGAGCAAGGATCGGCTGACGATCCGTTTCAGCGGCAAGGCATCGCAGGTTGAGAGCGCCTTTCACACCGAGATTCACAGCTTACAGGTCAAGGGCGTCAACCATATCGGCAACATGAGCGACCCGCAGATTCCGGCGGCGCTTTCGCCGGCGGTGGTGGGCGTGAAGGCGCTGCACAACTTCTTCCCGCGGCCGGCGCACCACCTGGGAAGCGCTGTTCAGAGGGATGCCGCGACAGGAAAATGGCAGCGGGTTGCGAGCCCCGCGGCGGTCTCCGGCGGGAGCGGTATCTCAGCGGCTTCAGGCCTGGCGGCCAAGACGGCGGCGAGGGCCCGGCCGCAGTTCGGCATCAACGTGACCGGCCAAAACGCCTACATCGAGGAGGATGTGGGGCCGTGGGACTTTGCCACCATCTACAACATTCTTCCGTTGTGGAATGCGACCACGCCCATCGACGGCGCCGGGCAGACCATCGCCATTGCGGGAACAACCGATATTGATGTTGGGCAGCCCGTAGGAACGGAAACCGGGGCCAACGGCAACAACGATGTAGCTACTTTCCGTAACTTCTTCGGCCTGCCGACCGGGAATCCGGCCAATAGACCGATCCGCGTCTCCGGCAGCACCAGCAACCCCCCTCAGCCTCTCACGGTCTGCACAGACACGACTGGGACAGCGCTCTGCGGAATTGACGACCTGATCGAGAACTCGCTGGATGTGGAGTGGTCGGGGGCGATTGCCAAGAACGCGCAGATCGTGCTGGTGGCCACCTATCCGGCATCGGCGTCCGACGACAATCTTTACGATTCGGAGAGTTATATCGTCAACAACGTGAGCAACCCCTCTTCCCCCGTTTATGGCGTTCACGTCATGAACGTGAGTTACGGCGCGTGCGAACTGGGCCTCGGCACGGCCGGGAATGTGGAGTACTACGATCTTTGGCAGCAGGCCGCGGCGGAGGGGATCGCGGTGTTTGTGGCGGCGGGCGACTCCGGCTCGGCATCCTGCGACGACGGGGAGGAAGTCGCGTTTGACGGACTGACCGTGAGCGGTCTTGCCTCCACTCCGTGGAATACGGCGGTGGGAGGGACGGATCTGAACTGGTGCAACCCGGACATTGCGGGAGGGTTTTCCTCGTCCGAACCCGAGTGCGTCGCCTCGCCCTATTGGAATTCGACCAACAATGCAGCGACCGGGGCCAGCGTCAATGCCTCCGGACCGGGCATGGGATACGTTCCCGAGGTTCCGTGGAACGAAAGTTGCGCCAATCCGCTAACTCTGAAGTGGGTGCAGGATTCAGCCAACTATATCTATGGCATTCCCAGTTCAGGCTCTAACGGCGTTACGAACCTGGAGCAGGCCTGCAACTTCATTTACGATTACAGCTTCAATTATGCCTATGGGACTGAGGGTCTTGGGATTACCTATCCCTACCTTGAGTATCTCGTGGAGGTGGTGGGCGGAAGCGGCGGGGCAAGCGGATGCGTCGCCAATAGCACCTCGCCGGTTTACACGAACACGACCATGGGGGCGTGCACCACTGGAGCCACCAGCACCGGCGCTACCAGCAACCCCGACACGGGCGTCAGCCAGGGGTCGATTCAGATTTACCCGACCAGTACCGGAAGCGGTTGGATGAAGCCCGGCTGGCAGGCGGGGGTTCCCGGAATCCCGTCCGATGGGGTGCGCGACATTCCGGACGTCAGCTTCTTCGCCTCTGATGGCTACGTCTCCAGCAGCGCCTACCTGATCTGCGTTTCTCAGGATGGGACCTGTAGTTATGACAGCAAGAGCGAGCCGATTGCGCAGGAGGTGGGCGGAACCTCGGTGGCAACGCCGGCCATGGCCGGAGTGATGGCGCTGGTCAACCAGAAGACCGGGGCGGCGCAGGGATTCGCCAATCCGGTGCTCTATTCGCTCGCCGCCAAGCAGGGTCAGTCCGGCTACGGAAGCTGCAGCGCGGAGACGGGCACGACCGCAAGCAACTGCTACTTCAACGACATCGACGAGTACACCATCGCACAGCCCTGCGATGCCTCCGATGGGACGCCCAACTGCACGGCGACATCCTCCACCTTTGGGAACGCAGATATAATTGGTCTCCTGCCAAGCTACAGCGCGGGCGCAGGCTACGATCTGGCTACCGGGCTGGGATCGCTGAATGTGGCCAACGTGGTGAAGGCGTGGCCGGCGACGGTGGGCCAAGCGGCGGCAAAGGTGACGGTCACGCCGGCGCTGAACAGCATCAATTCGAACAATACGCTCGATGTGACCGTGACGGTGGCCAGCTCGCCCGCCGGCGGAGTGCCGCCGACGGGACCGGTGACGCTGACGGCCTCGGGATCGAACTTCTCCGCATCGGGAACGAGTTGGACCGGCAGCGTCCTCTTCACCATTCCCGCCAACTCGCTCGGGGCGCCCGGCAGCACGCTTACGGCCAAGTACGGCGGCGACGCGGTGTATTATGGGCCGGTCAGCGGCACGGCGGCGGTAGCGGTAACGACGGTCGCCCTGTTGACGCCCACCATCACCGTGACTCCGGCATCGACGACGCTGAACTCCAATGCCAGCCTGAACGTGACTGTGGCAGTGGGCGGGACGAGCATTAATCCTACCGGAACGGTGAAGCTGTCAGGCGGCGGCATTAGCACCACCACGCCTTTGTCAGGGACGCTGGTAAGCGGCAGCTACCAGTTCACGATTCCGGCCAACACGCTGAACTCCGGAGCGGACACCCTGACGGCAACTTACGGCGGCGACCTGGACTACGCCCCAGGGAGCAACACAACAACGGTGACGGTGACGGAGTCCGCCTTCAGCCTGAGCCAGAGTGCGATTGTCGTCAGTCCCGCTACCAGCATCGCGCCGGGATCGAGCGCCACCGCGACCGTGACCGTCTCTTCGATGGCCGGCTACACCGGGACGGTGACGCTGACCTGCCAACTGCAAAGCACCACGGCCAGCGGTGGAGATTCGGCTACTTGCAGCGGCGGGGGGGCTCCAGGGATCGCGCTTAGCGGCGGCACATCAAGCGGAACGGTGGTCTTCACGGTGGGCACCACCGCGGCTAGCAGCGCATCTCTTCGCTATCGTGACCTGCCGGGCAAGGGCTGGATGGGCGCGGGCGGCGGAGCCCTTCTGGCCTTGCTGGTCTTCTTCGGGATTCCGGCGCGGCGGCGCAGTTGGCGTCAGATGCTGGGCGTTCTCGCGCTGATGGCGGCCCTAGGCAGCTTGAGCGCTTGCGGCGGAGGCGGTGGCGGCAGCGGCGGCGGAGGTGGAGGGCAAAGCGATCCGGGGACGAGCGCGGGAACCTACACCTTCCTGGTGCAGGGAACCGGAACCCCCACTGTCTCGCCGGCCGTGTCAACCACGTTCACGGTGACCGTGAATTAGTCGCCCCTGAAAAACCGGCAGAACCAGGATGAAACCTGATGATTTGCGGTGTTGATGGGTCTGGAATCTCCCTATAGGGGCAGCAATTGGCCTGGAAACTGGGGAAAGACCGATGCGGCCCGAGAGCCACCCGGTAACCACAACACTATTCGCGATGGCGGGTGGCCGGGTTCCCCAGGTGTGGCCGCGGGGATCAAGGTATGCGCGGCAGCATCTTCGCTTCCGCCCTTTGCATTGAATATCTCCTCCTCGGCGCACACTGGAATCAGTCGCAAATCCGAGGCCCAAATGACCACCCCCCAATCGCCGGCGCTCTCAATCCCGCCCCCCGCTCCCTTAGTCCCTTTTCCTCTTCTCTTCTCCCAAAAACCGCCTGCCCCCCCTTCCCCCCCCGAGAATGCCACTTTCCGCAGTGCGCTCTTCGTTCGAGAGAGGAGGTAATAGGCCTGGAATCAACTAGTTACCGTACGGGGATGGAGGTCACGCCGTTATCGAAATGGTAAACATTGACCGCGGAAAACCGCAGGTTCTTAGCGGCTTTCTTGCGCAAAAGTGCCCTTCTATGGCTCCACAGGGACTCCGTGCTAAAGTAGCTTTCCGGCGGCCAGGTCGCGGATCAGCGCGCGGTCGGCGGCCAGAAAGTCGTAGCTGGGCAGATCTTCCAGGCGCACCCAGCGCAACTGGTGAAAGACATGGTTGACAATCTCGCCGGTAAACTCATGGACGGCAAAGAACTGCAGGTCGACGGCGCCGCCATGGCGGTAGTTGTGGCGGATGCGGGTGACGCGGGGGCCAATGGCGGCCTGGATGCCGAGTTCTTCCTCCAGCTCGCGGGCCAGGGCCAGTTCCGGGCTCTCGCCAGCCTCGATCTTGCCGCCGGGAAACTCCCATTGCATGGCCATGGGTTGATCGGGGCGGAGTTGGCCGATGAGGATTTCGCCGCCCCGTACGATCAGTGCGGCGGCCACAAAACGGAGAGCTGGACCAGAAGGACGATGACTGGAACTTGCCTGGGTTTCTTCCACCATTCCAGTGTAATCGCACCGAAAGGGATGCAGAGTCGGAAGGGGCTCGCGCAGAGAGGATGGCGCCGCTTTGAAAGCTGCTCCTTTGGCCGCGCTCTTTCAAGACGAAACCGAGAGATGGGAAGGGTGCCCAGTCCTGCCTTACTCTCCCGCGACCGCGGAATCGAGGCCCTCGGCGCCTTGCGGCCGGAAGTAGCCCCAGCCGTGTTTTGCCGCCGCCTGAAGCAAGGCTGGCGATGGGTTGACGGGAAAGGCGCGGCGCGCGATCCGGAGCATGGCCAGGTCATGAATGGAGTTGCCGAAGGCCGCATCGGGGGCGGCCAGCCCGATCCGGGCGAGCGTCGCGGCCTTGCCCTCGTCAGTGGGCACGTCCACAATCTCGCTCGATATGACGCCTTCAACCACGCGGAGCTCGGCGGCCAGCACGCGGTCTTCACCAATGCCAAAATCGCCGACGGCTTCGGCAACCACCCACCGGCAGGTGGAGCTTACGGCCCAGATCGCGGCCCCAGCTCCACGCAAGGCAGCCACGAGCGAGACCATCTCGGGAAACACGCGGGGCCGCACGAATTCCTCCACGTACCGGGCCGCCGCGGCGCGCAGTTCCCGGTCGCGCAGGCCGGCGTAGATCTGCACCATCTCGCCGCAGATCTCCACCTCGCTCACCTTGCCGGCCTGGTAGGCGCGGTAGCGGGTATCGATCCAGTCGCTGGCGGAGCGCGAAACCAGGCCCTGTTCGAGCGACCAGAACAGGAATCCGGAGCCCGCGTCGCCGCCCCAAAGCGTTCCATCGCAGTCGAAGACCGCAACCTTGGGACTGCTATCGAGGACCAGCCGCTCAAACTGCTGGGCGGTCCACCTGGGAACTTCCATTTGCGCGCTTGTCAAGCGTTCCTCAATCCTGCTCGAAGAGATTCAACCATCTCCATTCTCTTCCAAACCGGCTGGTTTTTGCACGTGAAGGTTTGAAGAACGGTTCAGCCGGAGCGGGCGGTAAGATGAAACCACGAGGCTGGAAAAGGATGGGCAACAGGCGGAAGGAACTGGAGACGATTGCCGCCTTGCTGCGCGAAGAGAGCACGCTCGCGCTGGCCACAACCGATGAACAGGGGCAGGCTTGCGTGGCGCCGCTCTACTACATTGCCGACGAGGAACTGACGCTTTTCTGGCTATCTTCGGAGACCAGCTTGCACAGCCGGAACCTGAAGCGCGTGCCGATGGCTTCCGCCGCCATCTACCGGCACACTGAGAACTGGAAGGAGATTCGCGGCGTGCAGTTGCGCGGGCCTGTAGCCGTGATTGCCGACCCGGAACGCCGCCGCGCTTTGATCGAGGCCTATTGCCAACGATTTCAGTTGGGAGTCCTCCTCAAAACTGCGATCGGCCAGTGCAGCCTGTATGCGCTGCGCCCAACTTTCTTCCGCTACATCGACAATTCCAGGGTCTTCGGCCACAAGTTCGAGATCGCAGTGGAGGAGAAGTAGCTGAAAAGCGCTTCGGCTGCCTGCTGGGAAGGCTCACCCTATCTACGCGAAGCCGGTCTGCTAAGTCGCGCTGGTGGCCGCCGGCAGCGTGAAGAAGAAGCGGCTGCCCTTTTCGGGGGTGCTTTCGGCCCAGATACGGCCGCCGTGCTGCTCGACAATGCTGCGGCAGAGAGCGAGGCCCAGGCCGGTGCCGCCGAGGGCGCGGGTGTCGGAGGAGTCGCCCTGCTGGAAGCGGTCGAAGATGCGCTCCAGCTTTTCCGGGGGGATGCCGCGGCCTTGGTCTTCAACAATGAAACAGACCTCACTTGTTCCGAAGCGCTGTGCGACCAGGCGGATCGTGGTCTCGGGAGGCGAAAACTTGATGGCGTTGGCGATCAGCTCGTTGAGCACCTGCAAGATGCGCTCCTCATCGGCCAGGACCGTCGCCGGGGGGGCGTCGATGCGGAAGCCAATGCGGACCTCGCTGGCTGGCCCCTGGGCCAGGTCGGCTGCGCGGCGCATCAGATCGACGGCCTCGACGGGCAGGCGATGCAGGGGCATTTTGCCCCTTTCTCCGCTTTCGAAGTCCAGAATGTCGTTGACAAGGCGCACCAGCCGGTCGCAGTTGCCGATAGCCATATTCAGCATCTGGTGCTGCTTCTCAGGCCGCTTGTCTAGCGCGCCGGAGGCAATGAGCCCCAGCGAGGCGCGCAAAGAGGTAAGCGGAGTGCGCAGTTCGTGGCTCACCGTGGAAATGAACTCGTCTTTCATCCGCCCCAGGCGGCGGCGCTCGGAGATGTCCTGGAAGGCAACGACCATGCCGGATATCTGCCCATCCTCGATGAGCGGGCTGGCGCTGTACTCGACGGGAATCGCCGTGCCGTCGTTGCGCCAGAAAACCTCATCGCGCATGCGGATGGCCTGGCAGCGGCCCATGGCCTGGAGAATTGGGCTGGTGGTCTTGGAGTAGGGTGTGCCGTCGGTGTGGCTATGGTGGATGATCTCGTGGATGTCGCGGCCGGTCAACTCGCGGGGTGTGTAGCCGAGGGTATTCGCCGCGGCCCGGTTGATGAAGGTAAGGCGCCCGTCGAGGTCGATGCCATAGATGCCGTCTCCCACCGAATCCAGGACCAACTCGCGCTGGTGATTGGCCAGGTGAAGCGCCTCTTCGGCCTCGTGCTGTTCGGTAACGTCCATCCCGTGGTTGATGATGAAGGGCCGTTCACCGGGCAGCTCCATGCGGCGGCTGCGGAAGGCAATGCGGCGGAAGACGCCGTCGCTGCGGCGCACCCGCAACCGGCCCTGCCACTCCTCTCCGGTTACCAGGGATTGCAGACCCTCGCGAAAGACAGCCGCGCCGTCTTCATCAAGGAACACAGCGACCGACTGCCCAGTCAGGTCCTCGGTCCGGTAACCGAGCGTGTTTGCCGTGTAGCCGTTCAGCGATGTGACCTGGGCCTCCAGCGTGCAGGTAAAGAGAAAACCGAGACTGTTCGCGACCATCTGCCGGTAGCGCGCTTCGATGGAGAGCGGCATGGTCTCCATCTGATGCCGATCGGTGGCGTCCTGGCCGCAGACGATCAGGTACTGGACCTTGCCATCCGATCCGGCTACGGGCCGCAGCGTCCAACTGACGCGCCGGGCGCCGCCGCTGGAGATCCGCCACGACGTCTCTTGCGGGCCGGAGATACGTCCGTCCGCGGCATCGCGAAGCATGGCCGAGACCCAGGTCCGCTCATCGGCCTCCAGAACCCGCTCGACAAACTGACAGCCCACCGCGTCAGCCATGGTAAGGCCGGTCAACTGCGAAAAGGGGCCATTCAGCCGCACGATGCGGCCGGCTGTATCCAGGAGAGCAACGAGGAAGGGAATCGACTCCAACGCGGCGGTCGCGACCAGTCGTTCGCTGGACAGCGCCCGCTCGGCCCGCTGCCGAGCCCGCCGGCCCTGCTCCTGGAAGATCATGTGGGAACACAGTTCCAGTCGCGTGACCACCTGGCGGGCCAATACCTCCAACAGGCCGATGTGCTCCTGGCTGAACCAGTCCGGCTTCTGCGACAGGACCGCCAGTGAACCAACTACCTTCTGGGTACTCGTAATGAGCGGCACTCCGGCGTAGGAGCGGCAAGGCTTGGCCTCGGCCAGCGGGATGCCCTCGCGAGAAAAGCGCGCATCCTGCCCGGCATCCGGAATCAGAAGGGGCCTGCCACTCTCCAGCATCCACTGGCAAGCGGTGGTAGAACTCGGTTGATCGGGCGCCTTGAATCCAAACTGCGACTTGAACCACAGGCGGTTGAAGTCCATCCAGCCTATGTAGGCATAATCCGCGTCCAACAACGCGGCAGAAAGCTCAGTCAACTCGTCCAGCGCCGGGTCCGGGTACCGGTCAAATATCTCGAACTCCGGCCGCGAAGCCATTTCCTGGCCCTCCGACACACCTTGGCTCTGGACTGCACACATACCAATACGATAGCAACAGTCCGCGCCTGCTTCAGACGGAATTGTGGGAATTGTGACACCTTCGTCTAACACTTAAGGAGGAGAGCATGACACAAAAGAGCTATTACTCAAATAATTCGATCCTCGCGGATGGATCATGCGGAAGTTACCGAAGGCACGAATCGAAAAGCCAATTCCGCCGTTTCTGCAGACGTTCGCCCTCGTGCAACCCTGGGTATCCAATGGGGTCTGGAGGGGAGATTGTGCGGAGGGAGCAAATCTGGCAGCTTCCCTTCCTTTCAGTTGCCGGGAGGCAGTTTGCAGCAGTCGCCGGCTGCAGCCGGTTCGTTACTGCCGGCGTCCAGGACCACCTTCCAGTTACCGTCTGGTTGCTTGCGCCAGATGGTGATAAACCGGCCGCTGGTAATGACTGGATTGCCGTTGGCGTCCTTGCTGTGTCCCTCGAAGTGGCTCCACGTGTAGCCGATGTCGCCGGACGGCCCCATCACAGCGTCGATCGGGGTCCAGGTGAGCTGGTAGTCCTTGGGCGACCAAGTGGTGGACTTGGCAATGGCCACGCGGCCCACCAGTGGCGCTTGGCCGTTGCCCAGCACCACGCCGTCCTCGGCAAACCAATCGGCAAAGCCCGCGCCGCCGCGTTCGGCCACATCCTTGGCAAAGCGGGTTTCAAGATCGAAGAGCAGAACCTTGCCCGGCTTCACGGTGGGGTCAGTGAGCGGATTGGGAGCGGCCTGCGCATCGCCCGTGGGAAACGCCAACTGTCCATAGCCCGCGCCAGGCGCAAGCAGCGCTCCCGCCAACACCAGCCCGCAAAGGATTCCTCTCCTAGTCACAGAGCCATTCCCAACCATGATTCCATCCCTCCGTTCGGCATGAAAAACCTACTTGCCCATCGTACAACGGTGGGGTTCGGGGTGCATGGCGTGTCCGTCTTTGACAGTCCGACTTCAGGTCACGCCGGCTGGCAGGCTTGTGGAGGCCGTGGTGGCGGCGGACACAGCGGTGGGGGCGGCCACCGCTAGGGTTGCCGGCTTGAGCCTTCAGAATGATCTGCGCGAGGAGCCGACCTTTCAGCCAAGAGGCGGCCATGGGTCCGCTTGTTCTCTTTCGACACTGGTTTGTCCCCGCATCCGCTGTTTATTTCGTTTGTCCTGGTTTGCGAGGCCGAAAACCCTCCCAAAACGTGGAGAATCCCTCATCGCGGCACGGGGGCCGAGTTGGCCCTTGACAGGGTCCCGGCGCAAGTCCCTGATTCCGCTTTGATTATTGCCGAGCTTCACAAATCGGCAAATGATACGCAGGGTTTTGAAAATATATGAGGGGGGGTGGGGGTATTTATTTTCTCGTTAACAGATCCGGACCGGGAGCGCCTTGCAATGAGTTTGACGATTCGCACTCCTACCGCAAGGCGGGTCTGGGGCATTTCCCTTCTTCCTCTATGAACCAAAATCGCGCCTTCGGAGGGTTATTATCGGCAGCAGGCGGAATGAACGATGCGGCTGCCTCCGCCATTTGCGGGTGAGGAATCCCGGGTCTCAGGAGCGAGCCGCCCCACTTCGGCAAGCTCAGGGCAGACTCTCCACCCCACTGACCCGTCTGTGTGACGCCCGGCGCCGGACGAATGAGGGAAGGTCGAGTTTCGTGGCTTACCACCCTCTTCGTTCGCCGCGGTTCGCCGCGGCGAACGAAAAGGATGGGGCACCCGGCGAAGCGTTGGATCGGTCGGACAAGGTGGTCGTTTAATCAGAGTTATCGCTTAGCTCGAGATTCTGCGAGTTGGAAGTGCTCTGAGAATACGTCACATCTCCATCGTAAACCGCAGTGATGCTATTCGAGTAGGATTGCGTGAAGGCCTGCGACCAGGCAGCCGTGCCCGACGAAAGCACGACACCTTGCAGAAAAATGCCATTATCGTAAAAGTCGACCTGTCCGGTTGCCGCCGAAGGATTGACTTTGGCTGTCAGCGTGACCGTATCTCCGAGGTAGCCCAAGTACTCACTCAGCGTCAGCGTTGTCGTAGTTGGCGTTGATCCCGGATTGCCGACGCTGAGAGTTACAGGGCTGCTGGTATTGGAGGCATAGGTTGTATCTCCGCTATAGACCGCCGTAATACTCTGGGACCCTGCAGCCATAAAGAGATTCACGTAGGTGGCCATGCCCGCCACGACCGAGGATGTGCCGATTGCTTGGGTTCCGTCGTAAAAGACCACCGTGCCGGTTGCCTCCGCTGGCGAGATGTTGGCCGTCGACGTCGCAGAGTCGCCGATGACAAGCGAAGGAGGATTGATTTGCAGCACGACGGTGTCGGGAGTGTTGCCGGTAATGAAGAGAGAAATCTGATTCGATGTGCTCGTTTCCCACGAAGCATTTGCGGCAAAGATTGCTTTCAGGGCGATCTTGCCCGAGCTGGCAAAGGTGGTATTCAGCGTGGCAGCGCCCGCATTCACATTCGCCGTACCGATCGCCGTCGATCCGTTATAAAACGTGACCGTGCCCG
>JBEKCX010000012.1:0-18431 GCA_050014655.1 Occallatibacter sp.
CATTCTTCTGCGCAACGGTCCGACGGGCGGCAACCTGGAAGACGTGGCCCTCAAGAAGACGCTGGTCGCCGGGACCGATCCGGTGGCTGTCGACGCCTACGTGGCCAAGGCGTATTGGGACCTCGACGCCGCACAGATGCCTTACTTAGAGATTGCCGCCGCCCGCGGACTGGGTACCGTGGACTTCGCCGCGTTGCAGGTAAAGGTCAGCCAACTGGGGTAATTCAATCCAGAACCTCGTTGCGTTTCTCCTTGGCGTCGAGCGGTGAGTGTGCTCCTCGATGGCGTCGTTCCGCCGCAAATGGCCTTCCGCAAACCCGCAAAAAATGGCAAGAAAGGTGCGAAATACCCTCGAATTGGACCGAAAACCGATCGAAAAACGACGACCTTTTGCTCGTCGGAGCGATGAACTCGTTCTGTAAGTTGTTGATTCTGACCCATCGGACTGGCTGCGGGAGGCTGAAAACATACCCTCTGGGGGTATAGGGGGGGTGGGGGGCTGCGTCTGCGGTAGGCTTGCGGGGTAGATTTGGGGCGGCGGGTTCGTGTGCGTGGAGGAATCCCATACGATGATTGTGCGCTGCCGCGAGGTAATTCTCGGCAAAGGGATGCAGGGAGGGCGGCGGAGGTTTGTTGGTGCTGTCCCCCGTCCGATCCGCCGCGGCGGACCGGAGGTGTGGTGCAGGGCATGGTTCCAGCACTGCTTGACGGTCTACGGTAAACCTCAAGATCGCCCTAACAATGCATTTATGGAGCGGAGGTCCGTAATTGGATACATGATCTCTCGCCGCCTCACTTCCCACCTGATTGAACGCTTCCCGGCGGAGAGCTATGGGCCATCGAGGTGAAACGCACCATGGCGCCGAAGATCGAGCGCGGTTTCCATTCCGCCGGCGCCGATCTGAATCCGCAGAAGCGGTTCTACGTGTATCCGGGCAGCGAGCGATTCCCGCTCGACGACAAAACGGATGCCATCGGCGTCGTCGAGCTGGCAAAAGCACTTCAATCGGCTAAGTAGGGGCCAGCTCACAATCCAAGGATCGCGGCCGCCAGGGCGCGCAGAGCCGAATCGACGCGCCTTGACAGCGATGGAGTTTGAGAACGCCGCGACAGGCTACCAGATCCGAAGATTCGGGGCCTGGCGACCCAGGGTGGAATACAATTGCTCGAGTGAAAGCAATGTACGAAGACCGTTGGCGCTACATTAGAAATATCGGGGCCGGTGGCCAGGGATCTGTCGTCCTTGTCACCGACGAAAGCGGATCAGTTCCCGGCGAAGTTGCCCTCAAGCGGCTCATTCATGCGGACAGCCAAGAGAGGCGAGCGCGTTTTGAGCGTGAGACAAAGGCACTTGAGGCCTTGGACCATCCCAACATTTTGAAGATTCACCATAAGGAACTGCAGCCAGCCTCGGGGGATAAGCCGTTTTTTGTTGCCGAGTACTGCTCAGGGGGATCGCTAGAGGGCCGTGGGGCCAGGTCATTCAAGGATAAGATTGCCGAATCCGCTGCTGTTCTCGCTCCCATCGTTCAGGCGCTTGAGGCTGCGCACAGGAAAGAGATATTTCATAGGGACTGCAAACCCGCAAACATTCTATTCCGTGCCGACGGAACACCAGTCCTTGGCGATTTCGGGATCTGTCACATGGAAGATGGAAAGTTCGTGACCCTGGCCGACGAAGGGGTAGGCTCGAAGAATTTTATAGCGCCTGAAATGGAGTCTGGCGGAACAGGCGAGGTCTCAGACGTCACCGATGCGTACAGCTTGGCTAAGGTTTTGTACTGGATGGTTTCGGGAGGGAGAATATTTGCCCGCGAGCGCCACAAGGAGAGCGGGAATAATCTCGCCAGCTCGGTCGAGCGGCAGCGATTTGAGCATTTGCATATGTTCTTGGACAAGTTCTTGAAATTCAATCCACATGAGAGAAGTCGCGGAGGCATGAGCGACTTTCGCCGTGGACTGCAGGAGCTAGTAATGCTGGTGGAAGGAGATTTCGCACCCCTCGTGCCGGATCGCGCGATTAAATGCAGGTTTTGTGGGTTAGGCACCTACCAACGGAGTAGCAACAAATCGGGGTCCTCAGTCCCTCAAGCCGGTCTTAGCGTAGCTGCGGGGCATTACGTCGTGGCTATGTGGTGTGATCATTGTGGGCACATCGAGAGCTTCAATTTGAAGGCGAGCGGCTACCGCGAATGGTGGAATGGCAAGAACGAGCTATGAGAGGAGCGCCGGGTGCCCCCGGTCTCGGAAGCTAAACGGGACCGGGGGCGCCGGGCGACCGGAATCGACTCAGCCGCCGTAGGGCATGGGTGGGAGTTTTCCGAGCAGGCGCGAGTATACGGCGAGCGCGCCGCGGTGGTGCGCGGTGTGCTCGACGATGGACCATACGATGTCGCCGATGGGCTGGCCGCCCATGACCGGACCGGGCGGCAGCGGCTGGGCGAGCTGGTCCGCGCCGCGCGAGCGGATGAAGTGGATCGCGTTTGCGAAGGCCGATTCGAGCATCTGTCGGGCGGCGGCGAGCGAGGTCACCTGCCTGTTGGCTTGGGCGTGTTTGGCAAAATCCAGGTCGAAGCCTTCGGGCCGCGAGGCGCCCTCGATAAACCAGTCGATGGTTTGCGCCGCGTGCGCAACCTGGCGCGCCGCGGTCATCATTTCGTCGCGCGGACGGAAGCCGGAGTCGGCCTCGTCGAGGACCCTGGTGGAGCGCTCGAAGAACTCCTTGCTGGCGAGCAACTGATTGGCAAAGTGGGCGGATTGCGTATCTTGGCTCATGGGCAGGAATTGTAGCGTTCACAGACAATGTCGATCAAGGTGTCAGGCGCAGCGGTGTTGCGCTTGGCGGGAGCCGGAACAAGTCGTTGTCGTGCAGCCGGCATTTTGTCAGGGGCTAAAGCCCTCGTCATTTTGGGGCCGTTTGCGGCCCGACTGAAGTCGTGCCCTTGTTACAAAGCCAGGTTTTTCCGCAGCCTGTGAAGTCGTGCCCTTTCAAAACAAAGCGTTTTCCGCAGCCTGTAAAGCCCGAGCCTCCTGCCGCTTCACGGCCGGTCGTAGAAGCGGAAGAAGAGCGAGGGCTTGGCGACGGGCTCGGCGCGCGCCACCAGTTGCGCGGTCTGGCTGTCGCTCAGGGGCGTAAATTCGCGCGCGAGTTGCACGTTTTCTTCAAGCTGGGCGATGGTGTCGCAGCCGACGATGACGGTGCTCACGGGGCGGGAGAGCGTGTAGTACATGGCCTCGCGCATGGTGAGCGTACCGGGAGTGGTGGTCTGGATGGTCATGCCCTCCCAGGAGTGCTTCTGCTGCTCGATGGGCGGCGGCGTCCAACTGGAGAGCAGGCGGCTGCGGCCCGGGATCTTCATGCCGATGATGCCCATCTGGCGCTCGACCGCCAGCGGCAACAGCTCCTGGTTGAAGCTGAAGTGGTGGGGATCGGCGGCGTTCATGGCCATAAGGATGGTGTCGAAGGGATGGCGGCGGATGCACTCCATGAGCGAGTCTGGCCGGTAATGGCCGGTGATGCCGAGGTAGCGCACCACCTTCTGCTGCTGCATCTCGAGGAGGGCTTCCATTGCGCCGCCCTTGGCGAAGACGGCATTTACATCGGTGAGGGTGCCGATGTCGTGAAGCTGCCAGAGGTCTACGTGGCCGGTCTGGAGTAGCTGGAGCGATTTGTCGATCATGCGCATGGAGTCGTCGCGGGTCCGCTCCTTGGTCTTGGTGGCGAGGAAGGCCTCGCTGCGCCGGCGCGCCATAACCCTGCCCACGTACTGCTCGCTCCAGCGCTCGGGTCCGCCGTAGATGGACGAGGTGTCGATGTAGTTGACGCCCAGGTCGAGAGCGCGCTCGATGATGGGCACGGCCCGGTCGAAGTTGTTGGCCTGCTCCAGCGCCGCCTGGCCGCCGAGCGAGAAGATGCCCACCCTGTAGCCGGTTTTGCCCAGGTTGCGCGTGGGCATGGCGGTTGGGGTTACGGGATTGGAGGGAAGACCGGGGAGGGTCTTCGTTGCTTGGGCCAGCGCGCCGGGCGCCAGCAACGCGGCGGTTACCGCTCCGCCGGCCTTGAGGAATTCGCGACGCCCGTGCCTGCGCGCCGCAACCGGTTGATACTCGCTCATGACGGCCTCCTCGCCCATTCTGGGCGCCCTGGGAGACCTCATCATAAATCCAAACTTGCTGGATCAGGAATGGAAATCCGGTCAGCCGAGTTTCGCGGCCACAATGGCTTCGGCGGCGCGCACAGTCTCCTCGAGCGTCACGTGGGTGGAATCGAGCAGTACGGCGTCGGGGGCCGGCTTGAGCGGCGAATCGGCGCGGTTGCGGTCGCGTTCGTCGCGGGCGCGCAGGTCGCGGATCACCTCGTCCGGCTGCAGGGCGGGCTGGGGGCCAGGCTGCCCAATTTGATCGAACCGCCGCAGACCCCGCACTTCGGGAGCCGCATCGAGGAATATCTTGACCTCCGCCTGAGGGAAGACCACGGTGCCAATATCGCGGCCCTCCATGACCACGCCGCCCCCGGCGCCGAGTTGCTGTTGCAGGCGGACCATCCAGGCGCGAATGGCGGGCCAAATGCTCACGCGCGAGGCGGCGTCGGTCACCGCCTGGCTGCGAATCAGGCCGGTCACGTCCTCGCCGTCGAGCAGGATGCGATTGTCCTCGTCGGTGGGTTCCAGGCGGATGGTGGTTTGGGCGGCGAGGCCTTCCAGGCTCTTGCTCTCGTCCAGGGGAACTCCGGCGCGGAGAGCCTTGAGGGCGAAGGCGCGGTACATGGCGCCGCTCTCCAGATTGAGGAGGCCGAAATGGCGCGCGAGATGGCGCGCGACGGTGCTCTTGCCCGCGCCGGCGGGGCCGTCGATGGCGACGATGATATTGGCGGCAGCCGGACGGGGGCGCTGGGGGTCTTCGTCCGCACTCATGCGCGCTTCTTCGTCTCCCGCTTGGGCTGAGATTTGGGCCGGGCGGTAAAGCCAAACCGCCTGCTCTTCCCCGCCTTTGCACCCGCGGTCAAAGCCGGTTTGCCGCTGCCGCGCATGGTCCTGGCTTCGGAACTGGGCTTACCGGCGGTCTTGGCGCCGTTGCCGTGCCCGTTGCGCTGGCTCCAGGCTGGAGCGGAAGATTTCCCCGTCCGCGCGCCGGAGACGCCGTGGGCCGGACGCGCCGCGCTTCCGGCAGACCGTGCGCCGTTTCCGGAACCGTTTCCCGAGTGAGCCCCATTGCCGCCTGTGGAAGCCTTCGAGCTCCAGCGCGCGCCAGAGGCCGGGCGGGAACCGCCTTGCGCGCGTGTACCCGCGGGCCGCGCCGTCGACGGACGGGCCTCAGAGGCTGTGCGCCGGGTTGGGCGGCTGCCGGTGGAGGACTGCCCCAGTCTCCGCTCCCTGGAATGGGCGGCCCGCCGCGCCGGGCTGAAGTGGGGCCGCGCGGCAGCGCTCTTCCCGCTGGATTGAGGCTTGTGCGCCGCCGAACTCCGGGGAGTGCGGGGTCCGCCGGACTTGTCCAGCTTGTCCGATTCCTTGGCCACCGGCGATGGCTGTGACACCGGCATTGGCGCTTCGACCTCCGATGCCTCCTCCTCATGGTCCCAAGAACGCAGGAAGTATGCCGAGGCCGTTATCGAGGAGCTGGAATAGACGGTGGGAGGGGTGGCAAACTCCGGCAGCGTGCCCGCAACGTAGTAGTGCGGCGCGTGGCCCATGGAGATGGTATGCACCTGGCGCGTGGCCACCAGGCCGCGGAGAACCTCGCGAATCTTGCTGCGCGCGGTCAGCGGAGCCAGAAACAGCTCCACCTCTTCCATGGTGGCCGCGATCACCGCCTGCAGATAAATGGACGCCAGCACGGAGATGGCCGTCACCTGCGAGGTAGAGGCGCCTTCGGCAATGGCCTTTTGGAAGCGCGTGCGCAACAGTTGCCACTGGGCGGGCTGGCCTGGAGCTGAGACAACGGGAATGATGCGAAGCTGCTGCCAGAGCTCGGTGATGGCGCGCAGAACGGCGCCTTCGGTCACTTCCCGGCCCAGCGCATGGGTGAGAGCGGCGATGGTGGTTTCGCTCGTCTCCAACAGCTTGTAGGCTTGCACGGCCAGTTGCGAGACCTGGCGTGAGCCGGTCAGTTGCGGGCTGCGACGCCAGTCGCGATCGCCCCGCAAGGCATAGACGTAAGGCAGAACCCAGCCGGCCACAACATAGTCCGGCTGCTCGCCCGGCTGCCCCAGAAGGTTCAGCCGCACTGCCACACCTTCCGTCTCCAGGCGCACCAGCAGCTCTTCAGCCGCGGCAACATGGCGGCGATCCGGATTGGCGTTGCGCTCGCCTGCCACGGCCTCGACAAACGAAGGCGCAATGGAGGAGGAAAACTGCCGTCGCGGCAGGAAGAGACACAAACCGGTCTCTTCAATCCAGGTCCGAGCATCCTCCAGGGTGAGGGTCCCGTGTCCGTTCTGGCGCATCCTTTCGGCGCGCGATGCTTCCAATTGCTCTGCTGTCAAAGAAAAACCTCGCTTCCAGGTTGGCGCTGCCGCAAAACCAGAGATGCTGCGTCCTGTCTAGGCCCGTTCAACGTCGCCGCTCCCAACTGGCCGCGTCGACTCAAGTGCATCAGCTTCGGGATAAATGCTCCCTGGTTCCGCTACCGGCGCCGGGCTGCCCTCACTCCTGAGAGGTGGGCGGCCAGCTTCCAAACGTTCTAAATACGATGGAAGGCCCGCTGGATCTCCTTCCAAGAATACAACAAAGCTATTGGACGTCCATGCGGGCAACTGGTTGGGTGGTTTGTTTTCGCCAATTCCAACAGTAACCATTCCATGCGTGCCGGGTCAAGGGCTGTGTTGATTTTGATGGCGGAATGACAGGCGATGGAGGCGGCAATGCGCGTGCGCAGAGCCAGAAGGTCTTCACTCCGCTTGGGTTCATCGGAGTCGGCGCTGGATTGCTCGATCACCTCGCCGAGCATCCGCTCCAGAGCCGCTCCCTCCAGGCCAACCGGCGCAGCTTTGACCGCAAGTGTTTGTGGGCCAAAGGGTTCCACCTCAAAGCCGTTGCGGTCCAGCTCCCCGGCGATGCGCGCGAACACCACCATTTGCCAGGGTTTCACCTCCACCAGCAAGGGCATCAGCAGCCTCTGGCGCTGCACCTGCTCGACCTGGCGGTCACGCAGAATCTTTTCAAAAAGCACCCGCTCGTGCGCCACGTGCTGGTCGATGATCCACAGTCCATCGTCGCCGGCGGCCAGAATGAACGACTCGCGCAACTGCGCCAACGGGCGGAGCGAGCCCAGGTGGTTCAGGTTGGCCGCCGCCTGTTCCGCCTCCACCAGGGCGGTCGCTGCCGCCGTTCCTCTGTCGTTTGCGCTGCCGGAACCCGGAGAGCAACCCTCCGGCCCCGCCAGATCCGGCGGCTGGAACAGCGCTGCCGCGGCCTCGCCCCAGGCCTGCCGATCCTGTCCTCCCCATCCGCCCGGATTTAGGCTGCGGGCGTCGAACGGCAGCTTGCCGGGAACCGGCGTGGGAACCCGCGGGGTCAGTTGGAAGGGCTCGGCGTCGGCGCGGGGGGCGAAAAACGCATCCGGGTCGGAGTCCGGCGGCGGCATGGGAGGCGCGCTTTCCGGAGCGCCGGGCAGCGGCGAGGCGGCCGGCGGCATCAGCGAAGGGCTGGCGGTGGGCGCGGAGTGCGCAACCAGAAAGCCGGCGGCGGGCCGCGCCTGGATCAGCGCCGTGCGCAGGCTGTCGCGAACGAAATCGTGCACCAGGGTTTGCTGGCGGAAGCGGACCTCGGTCTTGGCGGGATGGACGTTGACATCGACCTCCTCCGGCGGCATCTCCAGAAAGAGCAGCACCACCGGAAAGCTGGTGGGCGGAATCACGTTGCGATAGGCCTCGGTGATGGCGTGCATGAGCAGCCGATCGCGGATAAGGCGCTTGTTCACAAAGATATAGATGGAATTGCGGTTGAGCTTCTGCAGCTCCGGCTTGGAGTAGAAGCCGCTTAGGCGGAAGGCGCCGGGATCGCGGGCGGGCTGGCCGGGATCTCGCTTCCAGGGGGGCGGATCGGGCAATCCGGCGTGGGCCAGCGGGGTTTCGGCGGCCACGGGAAGCAGTTGCGCCAGCGTCTCCTTGCCGAAGATCTGGTAGATGCGCTCGGCTGTGCGCTCGACCGGCGGCGCGTTCAAGAGAGTGTGCGTGGCGGAGAGCAGCTCGAAGTGCTTGTCGGGGTGGGCCAGGGCGTAGTGGGTCACCAGCGCCGTCACGTGGGCCAGCTCGGTGCTCTCGGCGCGCAGGAATTTGCGCCTTGCCGGGGTGTTGAAGAAGAGGTCGGCCACGGCGACCGTGGTTCCTCGGGGCAAGGCAGCGTCGTCCAGGTGCAGAATCTTGCCTCCTGCGATCTCCACGCGGGTTCCGGCCTCGGCCTGGCCGGTCGAGGGGCCGGTCGCGGTTTCCAGCGTCACGCGGGCCACCGAGGCGATGGAGGGCAGCGCCTCGCCCCGGAATCCCAGGGTCGAGATGGAGAGCAGATCGTCGGCGGTGCGCAGCTTGGAGGTGGCGTGGCGCTCGAAGGCCAGCAGTGCGTCGTCGCGGTTCATGCCCTGGCCGTCGTCGGTCACGCGGATCAGCCGCCGCCCGCCCGCCTCGACCTCGACGCGAATGCGGCTGGCGCCGGCGTCCAGCGCGTTCTCCAGCAGCTCCTTCACCACCGAGGCCGGCCGGTCCACCACCTCGCCGGCGGCGATCTGGTTGGCAACCTGGTCGGGAAGAATGCGGATGCGGCCCATCAGCCTAGGGTAACGCAGGGAGGCAGGGGCCGGAGATCGCGCGCGGTCCCCGCCGCAACTGGGATACAATCGAGCCTGAGCGCGCGAGGGTCCCGGAGCGAATAAGACGGGACCGCGAAGCGCGAACTCAACCGTTTGATCGGAGAGCAAGACCTTCGGCATGGCCCGCATCTATCCATTTCGCGCCTGGCGCTACAATCCCTCGGTCGTCCGGCTGGAAGACGTGGTCACTCAGCCCTACGACAAGATCTCTCCGGCCATGCAGCAGGCCTATTACCAGCGCAGCCCCTACAACCTGGTGCGCATCATCCTGGGCCTGCCGGAGCTCTTCGACGACGAGCACGGCGAGAATGTTTATACGCGGGCGGCGCGCGACTTTCGCTGCTGGCGCGAGCAGGGCGTTCTGATCCGGGAAAAGAACCCCTGCATCTTCGCTTACGCGCAGCGTTTCAAGGTTCCCGGAAGCGAGATCGTGAAGGAGCGGCGCGGATTTATCGCCCTCGGCAAGCTGCACGACTACACCGACAAGGTCGTCTTCCGTCACGAGCAGACGCTTTCCAAGCCCAAGAGCGACCGGCTCAACTTGCTCAGGGCCACTCGTGCGCACTTCGGCCAGATTTTCATGCTCTACTCCGACCCGGCCGGCAGCATCGAGAAGATTCTCTACGACGGCAGCGGCCCCGCTGAAGCCGAGGTCACCGACGAGTACGGCGTGCTCCACCGGCTGTGGAAGATCGGCGATCAGGCCGCCATCCGCCTGCTGACCACCGCCATGGACGACAAGAAGCTGATCATCGCCGACGGCCACCACCGCTACGAGACGGCGCTGAATTACTCGAAAGAGCACGCGGCCGCGTCGCCGGCCAAGGCTGAATCGAGCACTAGCCAGTTGCCCCAGCCGGCCTATCCTGAAGCCGCCGTGATGATGACCTTTGTCAACATGGATTCCGACGGCCTGGTGATTTTGCCCACCCACCGCGTGGTTCACGGCCTGCCGCACTTCGATGCGGTGGCCTTTGCCATCGCGGCTCAGGAGTTCTTCACGATGGAAGCGCTGGAAACGGCCGACGCAGCCAGTTTCATGGAGCTGCTTGGCCGCGAGCCGGGGACAGCCTTTATCGCCGCCACCGGGGCCGGGGCGCTGCTGCTGCGCTCCAAGCCGGAGGCCGTGGCCGCCGCGCTGGCCGGCCTGCCCGAGCGCCAGCGCCAGCTTGACCTGAGCCAACTGCACTCCATCGTGCTCGACCGGCTGCTCGGCCTGGACGCGGAGAAGGTTCGCCAGGAGAGCAATATCCGCTACTTGCGCGATGCCGGCGAGGCCATGGACCAGGTTCGCAGCGGCGAAGCCAACATTGCCTTTCTTACCAACCCCGTCTCCATGGAGCAACTGCGGGAAGTGGCCTTTGCCGGCGACGTGATGCCGCAAAAGTCCACCGACTTCTTCCCCAAGCTGCTCAGCGGTTTGACCATCTATGCGCTGGACTGAACTCAAATGAAATACGTGGGGGCAATTTGAGGCATTGCTTGGCGTTCGCATCTATCCTGCTCTTCCTCGGGTCGGCGTCGGCCCAGAACCCTCCCACTGTTGAAGCCGGTTCCTTGCCGCAACAACTGGAATCCGCGCGCTACGGCCTGCTCGTGGATGGCGGCGTATTGAGTGGAAGTGGAGCGTCCGTGCTCACAGAGGCGATCCAGCAGTCGCCGTACATCCTGATCGGGGAAGACCATTTGACCCGGGAGGTGCCGCAGTTCACCACAGCCATCTGCAATCTGACCGCCAAGCAAGGGCTGGCCGGGATGGCGATGGAGGTGAGTCCGGAGGCCGCGGCGTTCGTGATGCATACCCTGACGGCTCCCGATCGCTGGAATCAGATGGTTGCTCTCACCCGCGCCTATCCCTCCAGCGTAGCTTTCCTCGACAGCAGACAGGAAGACGATTTGGTCGCAAACTGTGCACAGGCCTCCCATAACCTCAATTTCCATCTGTGGGGACTGGATCAGAACTTTGTTGGCTCGGCGGGGTGGCTCATCGATCTGATGCTGGCGGCGCATCACGGTTCGGCGTCGAATGAAGCGCTTCTTCACCTGAAAGCTGACGAGCAAAGGGACGCGGCTGAGGCGAAGGCCAGCGGCAACCCCACAGCCTTATTCATGCTGTCAGAAAAGAGCGATGCGGAACTCAAGGAGGCCGCGCCTGCGATCGATAAGGATGGGGGCCCGGAAGTCAAGAAGATCTTCCAAGAACTGGTATCCAGCCATAACATCTACGAAAAGGAATTCCACGCTGGGGATGCCAACGTCGAACGAGCGAGATTGCTAAAACAGAATTTCAGAGACGCCATGCACCAGCTTTCGCCAGCTGAAAAGGATGGCAAGGTAATCGTGAAGTTCGGCGACTGGCACCTCTATCGAGGAGTCAATCCGCTGCATCATAGCGACTTAGGCAACTACATTGCGGAAGCAGCCGATGTAGACGGCCGGGATTCCCTCCATATCTGCATCCTCGGCGCTGGAGGAAAGCGTCGCGCGTTCAGCGGGTATGGCCAACCTTTCCAAGTCCAGGCGTTCACGCCGACGCAAGACCGCTGGTATCGCTGGATGGAACCATTCCTTGCGAAACAGATCCCGGGGCAATGGACGCTTTACGATTTGCGTGCTCTCCGATTCCAGCGTTTGGGGAAGATTGATCCCGATATTGAGCGCATGATTGAGGGTTACGATTTCCTTGTAGTCGTCCCGGAACTGACGCCTGCCGAGATGACAGACTGATCAACCCGATGGCAGGCAGGCCGATCGCGCAGTTGCGACTGCTCGTCTGAGGTACGTTATTGCCGACAAGACTCGAAACTCGGTCCATTTTCGGAGCCTGGTACCGGGGGCAAGGTCTTTGGATCTTTGCGCTCCTCGCGGCAGCCGCGCAACTGGCCGCCGCGCAAGCCCCTCCAGCTCCCGCAGCTCCCGCGCCTGCTCCGCCCCGCTTTGTGGTGGTGCTGGATGCCGCCCACGGCGGAGACGACCTGGGCGGCCGGCTCACCGGCCAGCCGGAAAAGGCCTTCACTCTTGCTCTCAGCGTGAGGCTGCGATCGCTGCTGGCGGCGCGCGGCATCGCGGTGGTCACCACCCGTGAATCCGACACCACGGTGGACCTGGACCGCCGGGCAGCGATCGCCAACCGCGTCAACGCCCAGGCCTGCCTGAGCCTGCATGGATCGGAGAGCGGCTCCGGCGTTCATCTGTTTGTCTCCTCGCTGGCCCCGGCGCAGCCCACGCGCTTTGCCGCATGGAAGACCGCGCAGGCCGCCTCGGTTACCCGCAGCCTGGCCCTTGCCGGAACGCTCAACGCAGCCCTGCTCCAGGCCGGCATGAACGTCACCCTGGGCCGCACCGCCTTGCTCGCGGTCGACAGTATGACCTGCCCCGCCGTGGCCATTGAGGTTGCGCCCGAGCGCGGCCCCGACAAGAAGGTAACCGCGGGCCTGGACGATCCGGACTACCAGGCGCGCGTGGCCGGGGCGCTGGCGGCCGCGCTGCTCGATTGGCGATCGGAGGGCCGTCAGCCGTGATTCCCCGCTATCAGAGCATCCTCTTCGGTGTCCTGCTGCTGGCTTCGGTGGTCATGAGCGTGGTTCTATGGCAGTTGCGCGAGCGCGCCCATCAGCGGCTGCTGGCGGCCCAGGATTCGGCGCCCACGCAGGCTCCCCAGGTGACGCCGGCTGAGCCGGCCACGCTGATGGTGGCCAATGACGCCGACAACTCCCTGCTGGCCCAGGTTCAGTCCCTGCCCCTGCCCCAGGATCCCGGCGCGCGCGCCCGCGTTGTGCTGGGCAAGCTGCTGGACCTCTATGCCGCTCCCGACGCCGCCCATCCGGTCCCCGGTGGCGCCGCCGGCTCCATTGCCCAGGTCTTCCTGCTGCCGGTTCCAAACCAGGACCAGGACTCCGGCCGGAACCCCCCGCCCACGGGCCCCCAGCTCGCCGTCGTCAACCTGACCGGAGCTTTTGTCGCCAGCCACCCTTCAGGGCTTGAAACCGAGACGCTGACCGTGCTCTCCATCTGCGGAACCCTGCACGCCAACCTGCCTCGCGTCACCCAGGTTCGCTTCCTGGTGGACGGCCAGCCGCGCGCCACCCTCGCCGGCCACGCCGACCTCACCCGCACCTACCTGGCCACGGATGCCGCGCCTCACCCATAATCGCTACGCTTCGCCAGGGCTGTTTCAATTCCGCCGAATCCGCAGTATGATGAAGAAGGAGGAGCCATGCCTCGCCCTGTAGCTCACATCACAGCCCCTTGGCCGACCCAGGAAGAGATGGAGAAGAGCCTCCGTATCTCCAAAGCTCGCAAGAGAGCGTTACAGCCACTTGTGGACGAGTTCAAGGCTAAACTTTCCCATCTGGAAGAGGCGCCCGTGACCTCGATCGAACCGGAAAAGAGGCGCAAGCGTGCCTCCGCTGCCTGACCCCAAGGGCGTTTTCCTCAACGTTCCGTACGACGAAGAATTCTCCAGCCTCTATGTCGCCTATGTTGTCGGGCTCATCCAACTGGGTCTGGTCCCTCATCTTGCCTCCGAAATCCCGGGCGGAGATCGCAGGCTGAACAGGATTATTCAGCTCATTCAGAGTTGCCGCTATTCCATCCACGATCTCTCCAGAGTGGAACTGAGCAGCGCGCCCGGGGCCGCGCCACGGTTCAACATGCCCCTGGAGCTGGGTATGACTATTACCTGGCAGATTCTCAACCCCGACCAGCATACCTGGTTCGTTTTGGAGTCCGAGCCCTATCGGCTGCAGAGATCGGCAAGCGACCTGAACGGAACCGATGCCTACATCCACAGCGGCACGGTGGAGGGCGTCTTTCGTGAACTCTGCAATGCTTTCCCGCGCGATCGGAGGCCGTCCGTGCCGAGAATGTTAGAGGTTTATCGCTTGGTCGATAGCGCGCTCAATTCGATTTTCAAGAAGAACGGGACGCGTAATCCATACTCGAGGAGCGTCTTCCTTGATTTGTGTTCGTTGTCCCTGAGCCTTGGGACTTTCTTTCCGCCTACCAAACCCGCAGTTTGAGGACTATGACCCCCACCATTGGCGTCTTCGATTCCGGATTCGGCGGCCTGACCGTGCTGCGCGCGCTCATTACCCGGCTGCCCCAGGCCCGTTTTGCCTTTCTCGGCGATACGGCGCGCCTGCCTTACGGCTCCAAATCCCGCCGCACCATCGCCCGCTACGCCGTTCAGAGCGCGCAGTTTCTGGTGCGCGAGCAGGGCGCCGAGTTCCTGGTGATCGCCTGCAACACGGCCAGCGCCCTGGCACTTGACGCCATTCAGGATGCCGTCTCCGTCCCCGTCCTGGGCGTCATCGAGCCTGGCGCCGTAGCTGCCCGCGCCGCGTCGCGCAGCGGCGACGTGCTGGTCATCGCCACCGACGCCACCGTGCACAGCCACGCCTACGCCGCCGCCTGCCGCGCGCACGGCCTCCGCGCCCTCGAGAAGGCCTGCCCGCTGCTGGTTCCGCTGGTCGAGGAGGGCTGGATCGACCATCCCGTCACCGCCGAAGTCATCCGCATCTATCTCGACGAGCTGACCGCCGAAGCCGCCGCCCAGTGCCTCAACCCCGATACCCTGGTCCTCGGCTGCACCCACTACCCGCTCCTGCGGCCGCTGATCGCCCGCGCCGTGCCCACCGGAATGACGGTCATCGACTCCGCCGAAGCCGCCGCCGAGGCTGCCGTCCAGCTTGTCAACGGCGCTTTGCACCCGCACGAAACAGACGCCCCCTCAGGGCTTCCAGCGCCGCTGAGCGCGAAGCGCCTCCCGCCGACCGCGAAGGTCCGCTGCTTCGCCACCGATTCGGTCGAGAAGTTCGAGCGCCTCGGCTCCCGCTTCCTCAATCGGCCCACCGGCCAGGTCGAACTCGTCGACCTGGGCGGCTGATATTCTCTTTGTGCCTGATACTCTATGAGTTGGCGGGTCCGGCATTCCCCTCTGCAACCCCGAATCCATCCCGAGCGCGGACCCTGGAGGACGAAACCAAGCATGATCAATCTGGCGGGTAAGACGGCCGTTGTCTTCGGGCTGGCCAACAAGCGTTCCATCGCCTGGGGAATTGCGCAAAAGCTGCACCAGGCCGGCGCAACCCTGGCCATCTGCTACCAGAACGAGCGCATGAAGCTCGAAGCCCAGAGCCTCATCGACGAGCTGCCCGGCGCCGGCGGCTTCCAGTGCGACGTCTCCAGCGACGCCGAGATCGATGCCCTCTTCGCCGCGCTCCGCCAGCGCTACGCCAAGCTCGACATCCTCGTCCACGCCGTCGCCTTCGCTCCCGCCGCCGACTTGCGCGCCGAGTTCATCCAGACCAGCCGCGAGGGCTTCCGCATCGCCCTCGACGTCAGTGTCTACTCGCTCATCGCCGTCAGCCGCGCCGCCGCCCCGCTCATGACCGAGGGCGGCAGCATAATTACTCTCAGCTTCTACGCCGCCGAGAAGGTCGTTCCCAACTACAACGTGATGGCCGTCGCCAAGGCCGGCCTGGAGTCCGCCGTGCGCTACCTAGCCGCCAACCTCGGTCCTCGCAACATCCGCGTCAACGCCATCTCCGCCGGCCCCATCCGCACGCTGGCCGCCCGCGGCGTCGGCGACCTCGGAGACATGCTCAAGTCCCACGCCGACCGCGCTCCCCTGCACCGCAACGTCGATCAGCTCGAAGTCGGCGGCGCGGCGCTCTTCCTGGCCAGCGGCCTCTCCAGCGCCATCACCGGCGAAGTCCTGTACGTCGACTGCGGCTATAACATCATGGGGTTCTGACTGGATGGTCTCAGTGGTCTGAATCCAAGCTTGGTCAAATGAATGCTGTTGTCCTGAGCAGCCTGACTCGCCGCGGCGACCGCAGTCCAAAGCCTGCCCTGAGTGATCGATGGGCTTTCGGCCCACCCAAGAGCCGAAGGGGACCAGCGGTCGGTTCCGGCGAAAGGACGGGAAGCCGCGAACCCCAAGGTAAGAAGTCTCACGGTCAGAGACCCAGGAAGCCTTCGTTCCGGCTGGCCTCAGGCCCCGGCCCGTGCCAGACTCCAGGATGAGTCTTGAGCGGGTGCTCGCGGAAGGCCCAAAAGCCCCCCGAACAGGGGCGAAATCACTTTCCGTTTATAAAAACGAAAATGCAATAGACAAATCGTGTCTCTATCGAATACCATACAACCTTTGAAATTGTTGTCCAGGTTTGAGCTGCCTATGCGCGTATCGCTATTCATTACCTGCTATAACGACACCCTCTACCCGGAGACGGGCAGGGCGGTAGTCAGCCTCCTCGAACGGCTGGGGGTGGAGCTGGAGTTCCATCCCAAACAGACCTGCTGTGGCCAGATGCACGCCAACACCGGCTTTCGCGCCGAGGCCTTCTCCCAGGCCAAGCGCCTGGTTCGGCTTTACCAGGACGCCGAGACCGTTGTCATTCCCTCCTCGTCCTGCGTGGCCATGATGCGCGAGCAGTATCCCGGCCTGATCGAGGAACTGGGCAACGAGTCGCTGCGCAAGGATTTTGCCGCCCTGCTGCCCAGGGTCTACGAGTTGAGCGAGTTCCTCATCGACCGCCTGGGCGTCGAGGATGTGGGCGCCTGGTTTCCCCATCGCGTCACCTACCACGCCAGTTGCCACGGCGTTCGCGCGCTGCACCTCGGCGACCGCCCCTATCGCCTGCTGGCCAAGGTGCGCAGCCTCCAACTGGCGTCGCTGCCCAATGTGGACCGCTGCTGCGGCTTCGGCGGTACCTTCTCCGTCAAGAATGCAGAGGTTTCCTCCGCCATGCTGGCCGTCAAGCTCCAGGACGTGATTGCCACCGGCGCCACCTTCTGCACCGCGCTCGATAACAGTTGCCTCATGCACCTGGGCGGGGCCATGCACCGCCAATATGCGGGCATGAAGACCATTCACATGGCCCAAATTCTGGCCAGTACGGAAGCCACGCCGGCCGAGGGGGTCCTATGAGCGCCGCCGTCGCAAACCACCCCGTGCTCGACCCCACCATCGCGCCGCCGTTTCCCCAGGCCGTGCTGCCGGTTCTGCGCAATCCGCAACTGCGCAAGAACGTGGCCCACGCCATCGACGTGATTCAGGCCAAGCGCGCCAAGCTGGTAGCCGAAAAGACCGACTGGCAGGAACTTCGCACGGCGGCCTCGGCCATCCGCATGCACGCCATCGAGAACCTGGGCGCCTATCTCGAAGAATTTGAAGCCAAATGCACCGCCGCCGGTGGGGTCGTTCACTGGGCCGCCGACGCCGCCGAAGCCCGCCGCATCATTCTCGATATCCTTCGCCAGGAAAACGCGAGCGACGTGATCAAGATCAAGACCATGACCTCGGGCGAGATTCAACTGAATCCCTTCCTGCAGGCCGCGGGCGTGAACGTCTTCGAAACCGACCTGGCGGAGATCATCCTGCAGTTGGGCGAGCAGGAGCCCTCCCACATCGTCGTTCCGGCTCTGCACATCAATCGCAGCCAGGTGCGCGAGATCTTCGCCCGCACCATGGGCCTCAAGGATCTCTCCGACGACCCTCAGGAACTGACGAACGCCGCCCGCACCTATCTGCGCCAGAAGTTCCTCACCGTCCCCACGGCCATCAGCGGGGCCAACTTCTTCATCGCCGAGACCGGCGCCGTGGGGGTGGTCGAGTCCGAAGGCAACGGCCGCATGTGCCTTACCCTCCCCCGCACCATGATTACCCTGGCCGGCATCGAGAAAGTTCTGCCCCGCTTCCAGGACCTCGAAGTTACGCTCCAGTTGCTGGCCCGCTCCGCCACCGGCGAGCGCATGAACCCCTACAATTCGATCTGGACCGGCGTCACGCCCGGCGACGGCCCGCAGCGCTTCCATGTGGTTCTGCTCGACAATGGGCGCTCGTCGATCCTTACCAAGCCAAAGCAGCGCCAGACCCTGAAGTGCATCCGCTGCGCCGCCTGCATGAACGCCTGCCCGGTCTATCGCCAGACCGGCGGCCACGCCTACGGCTCGGTTTACCCCGGCCCCATCGGAGCCATTCTCACCCCGCAGTTGATGCAGATGCACCACGCGCAGTCGCTGCCCTTTGCCTCCTCGCTGTGCGGCGCCTGCTTCGAGGTCTGCCCGGTCAAGATCAACATTCCCGAGGTGCTGCTCGAACTGCGCGCCCAGGTCGTCAACCAGGAGCGCAAGGATCTTGCCCGCTTCTTCGACCCCATGTACCTGGGGCTGCGCATCGCCAGCCTGCTCTTTGCCTGGGCCTGGCTCTTCCATGCCTCGCAGTTTTTTGGGCGCATCGGCATTCGTCTCTTCACGCGTAAGGACGGGTGGATTCACTCCCTGCCCAGCGTGGGAGGCAAATGGACCCAGACCCGCGACCTGCGCGGATTTCCCAAACAGACCTTCCACGGCTGGTGGGCGGCCCGCGCCCGGCAGTCGAGCAAGGAGGCGAAATGAGCGCGCCTATCCCCGCCCCCTCCCAGTCACGGCAACTGATCCTCGACCGCATCGGCGCTGCGACTCAGTCCGTCAAGAAAGACGCCTCTCAACTGGCGGATGCCTATCGGGCTCTGCCCCGCGCCTACGTCCGCCGCGGCGCGCTTTCCCCCGCGGCCCGCATCGAGCTGATGATCGAGCGGCTGCGCGAGTACGATGCCGAGGTCGTTGAATCCACGCCCGCGGCC
>JBEKCX010000013.1:0-17954 GCA_050014655.1 Occallatibacter sp.
AGAACCAAAGAAGCGCTGGAAAAAGCGATCGCCGAAGCCATTCAGCTGATCACGCCAGACAACGCAAAGGCATGGTTCAACCACTGCATAGAACGTCTACAGTAATTCCTAAAATGCTCTAACCTGAACAAGCAGAAGTATCAGCCGGCCTTTTCCAGCAGGCAGAGCGACAGGTCGCGGCGCTCGACCATATCCTTGGTAATCTCCAGGTCGCGGACGCGCTTGTTGCTGGGCAGGTGGTACATGAGGTCGAGCATCAGCTCCTCGAGGATCATGCGCAAGCCGCGCGCGCCCACCTTGCGGGCCAGGGCCTCGCGGGCCACGGCGCAGCAGGCTTCGTGAGAGAAGTGCAGGCGGACGTTCTCGTACTCGAAGAGGCGCTGGTACTGCTTGAGGATGGCGTTGCGGGGCTTGGTGAGTATCTCGATCAGCGCCGCCTCGTCCAGCTCGTCGAGGACGCCCACCACCGGCAGGCGGCCGACGAACTCAGGAATCATGCCGTACTTGATGAGATCCTGGGGCTCGGTCTTGCGCAGCAGCTCGGTATCGCGATGGGCGTGCCCCAGGGCCTCGGCGTCGCTATCCACAGCCTTGAAGCCCAGAGCCTTCTTGCCCACACGGCGGCCCACCACGCGCTCCAGGCCCACAAAGGCCCCACCGCAGATGAAGAGGATATTGGTGGTATCCACGGCGGTGAACTCCTGGTGGGGGTGCTTGCGCCCGCCCTGCGGCGGCACGTTGGCCACGGTGCCTTCGAGGATCTTGAGCAGAGCCTGCTGCACGCCTTCGCCGGAGACATCGCGGGTGATGGAGGGATTCTCGTCCTTGCGGCCGATCTTGTCGATCTCGTCGATGTAGATGATGCCCTGCTGGGCGCGGGTTACGTCGCCGTCGGCGGCCTGCAGCAGCTTGAGGATGATGTTCTCAACGTCCTCACCCACATAGCCCGCCTCGGTGAGAGTGGTCGCGTCCACAATGGCGAAGGGCACGTCGAGCATCTTGGCCAGGGTGTGGGCCAGCAGCGTCTTGCCGGTGCCGGTGGGGCCGATGAGCAGAATGTTCGACTTGGTCAGCTCCACTTCGTTATTGCGCAGGCGGTTCATCTGAATGCGCTTGTAGTGGTTGTAGACGGCGACGGCGAGTTTCTTCTTGGTCTGGTCCTGGCCGATCACGAAGTCGTCGAGAAAGCTCTTCACCTCCTGCGGCTTGGGCAGGTGGCCGGCGGTGGCGGCGGGAGCGGCGTCGCCGCGGTCGTCATCGAGGATCGAGTTGCAAACGGCTACGCACTCGTCGCAGATATAAGCGCGCGGGTAGTCGCTGGGCGACGAAATCAGCTTGGCCACGGCGTCCTGCGACTTGTGACAGAACGAGCAGCGCAGCGCTTCTTCGGGACCCGTGCGCGTTTTCATTGATTAGCTCCCTCTTGGACGGTGTTGACGGTGTTAGTCGAGTTAGCGGAGTCAGCCCCGCCAGCCCGGTTGGCGAGTTACGTTCGCGGCCGGTCGATGATCTCGTCGACGATGCCGTATTCCTTGGCTTGCTGCGCGTTCATGATGAAGTCCCGCTCGACGTCGCGCTCGATGCGGTCCAGCGGCTGGCCGGTGTGCTTGGCTATCAGGTTGTTGGTGATCTCGCGAATGCGCAGAATCTCGCGGGCATGAATGTCGATGTCGGTGGCCTGGCCGCTCAATCCGCCCATCGACGGCTGATGGATGAGAATGCGGGAGTTGGGCAGCGCGAAGCGCTTGCCCTTGGTGCCGGCGAGCAGCAGAAACGCGCCCATGCTGGCCGCCTGGCCGATGCAGTAAGTGACCACGTTGTTCTTGATGAACTGCATGGTGTCGTAGATGGCCAGGCCCGCGGTGATGGAGCCGCCGGGCGAGTTGATGTAGAGCTGCACGTCCTTCTCCGGGTCCTCGCCGGAGAGGAAGAGCAACTGCGCCACGACCAGGTTGGCCACCATGTCGTCGATGGGCGTGCCCAGAAAGATGATATTGTCGCGCAGCAGACGGGAGTAGATGTCGTAGGCGCGCTCGCCCCGGCTCGTCTGCTCGACCACCATGGGAACCAATGCCATTGAGTCTTCTTCTCACCCTTCGCTTGGGGGCTGTTCGACCCCGTTTCTGGATGACCGCGCGGCAGTTTGGCCGCCCGGCGCCTCTTGCCGTGCTGCCGCCTTACGCCGGCAGACGGTCGTACAGCAAACTCGCGGTCTTCTCCCGCCGCAATTGTTCCCGGATTCTAGCCAGCCCACCGTCCTCAGTCAATCGCACTTTCAGGGTATCGACCGGCTCGCGGGTCTCCAGGGCTATCAACTGCATTTGATGGTCCATTTCCTCGTCGCTGATAGAAATCTTTTCCTCATCCGCGATGCGGTCCAGCAGGATGCCGGTCTTCACCTCGGCGGCGGCGCCCTCGCGCTGGGCGGCGCGCAGCCGGCTGAAATCCAGCTTGCGCATCTGCTCGGTGTTCATGCCCTGGGCCGCCAGGGCGCGCAGGCCGCGGTCCAGCCGCGCGTCAATCTGCTCCTGCACCAGCGTTTCGGGCACCGCGAACTGGTAGCGCTCGCCGAGCGCCGCGAAGAGCCGGTTCTTGGTCTCGCCTTGCACGCTGCGCCGCTTGCGGAGGGCCAGGTGCTCGCGCACCCCGGCTTCCAGATCGGCATAGCTCTCGTAGGCGCCCAGTTCCCTGGCAAAGTCGTCGTCCAGCTCCGGCAGGGTGCGCTTCTTGATGGCCTTCACTTCCACGTCGTAGGCCACGGTTCTGCCGGCCAGCTTGGCCTCCGCGTAGTCGGCCGGATAGATGACCTCGGCCTTCAGCTCCTGCCCAGGCTTGGCGCCGCGCAAGACGGTCGAGAAGGCCTCCACCGTGTCCTTGCCGCCGATTTCCACCAGCGTGTCGTCGCCGGCTATAGGGGCTGCCTCGGCGTCGCCGTCAATCTGTCCCTTGTAGCTGATCTGCGCCCAGTCGCCGTCCAACAGGGCGCGGTCTTCCTCGACCGGCTCGATGGTGGAGCGCGACTCGCGCAGTTGCTCCATCTCGCGCTGGAACTCTTCTTCGGTGATCTCGACCGGCGGCTTCTCCACAACCACCTTCTGGTAGCCCTCGATGGAGAAACTGGGAACGAACTCGAAGACCGCCTTGACGTGCAGCGGCGCGCCCTCCTCGACGGTCAGCTCGGTCACCCGCGGCTGCCCGACGGGCTTGACGCCCAGGTCGAAGACAGCCTTGTTGAACCGCTCCGGCAGCAGGTCGTCGATCACTTCCTTGCGAATCTCGGCGGCAAACCGGCGCTTGATGACCGTATCCGGCACCTTGCCGGCGCGGAAGCCGGGGATATTGGCATGTCTGCGGAAGTTGCCCACCACGGTGCGATAGGCCTTCGACACCTCTTCGGCGGGAATGTTCAGCACCAGCTCGCGGGAGCACTCCGGGTTGAAGACTGGACCGTGCTGATGATCGTGGTCGTGGCCTTCGTGATCGCCTTCGTGGGAGTGACCGTGTGCGGTCTCGGCCGCACCGGGGGTGGGGTCGTTCTCAAGAGTGTCGGTAGAACTCAACGTTTCGCCTTCCATGCTCGCCGCGGCGAGCCAACCAAACTGCCGGCTGCCGTGCAGGGCTCAATGCCGCCGGTTCGGACGGCTCATCTGCCGGTTTCGAGCCGCAAACTCCAATTCCCTGCTACAAACCGCTGCCTTTGACCGCCGCTCGACGCGAGACAGCAGCCGCTTGGCCCCGCAAATCTCTGATTTCATGGTAAGAGGGTTTGCCCGCATGGTCAAACCGGCAAGCGCCTTTGCGGCGCGTTGCGCATCGCGGAAGGCACGTTACTGTTCAGTGACCTGGGGCTTACGAACGTAAGGGAGGAAGCGGGGATGGGCCGCGCCGCATTGAGCGTAGTGCTCGCGGGCTTCATTCAGGCTGAGGCTGCCGTTCACAGTCAGGCGGACTTCGCCGGCGGTGTCGTCCTCCTGGCCATCGTCCTCCCACCAGCAGACCGGGCACAGCGCCAGCGCGCCGGCGGTCTCCAGCGTCTTGTAACCGCAGCATGGACAGCGAAAACGAGGTTCCGCCATTCTCCCCCGCATGAATGGACGAGGGCGGAGGCTCGGAGGTTTACGCGCAGGACGGCATGGAAGAGCAAAAGGGCTTCCAGCGATTGATCACTGATCTCTGATCCCTGATCTCTGATCTCTGTTTCGAGCGTCCCATTTCCCTTCCACGTCCATTCGTTGTAGCATTTTCTCGGATGGGCCGTGCACCTCCGGCCTACCCCACGAGGCACAGGAACCCCATGAATCGCAAGTTTTCGTTCTGTACTGGCCGCCGCGGCGCGCAAGACTCAAGATCGACCGACAGCCGCGAGCGCTCCAACGGCTTTACGCTGATGGAATTGCTGATCGTCATGGCCATCATCGCCATCCTGATGCTGATTGCAATTCCCACCGCCGGCAGCTTGAAGAAGAAGGCCAACGATCTGTCGGCGATTCAATCCATCCGCGCCATTCAGCAAGCGGAGATGAATTACGAGTCTACCTATCCCGCCAATGGCTATGCCTGTTCGCTTGCTGCACTTGGCGGCGACCCCAGCGCCGGCGCTCCCTCGCCGACAGCGGCGCAGATGCTGCAGGGCGACTTGACCTCCGGCTTCAAGTCCGGCTACGTCTTCACCATTGCCAATTGCACCAAGGTGACCATCAACAGCACCGACCGGTATACCGGCTACACGGTGACGGCCGTCCCGCAGACCGTGGGCAAGACCGGGGATCGCGGCTTCTGCAGCGACCAGTTTGGCACCATCAAGGCCGATCCGGCGGGCGGCACAAACTGCACGCAGCTCCTGCAATGAACCCGCTCAGGCTTTTGCGGCGCGGCGGTCTGATCTTGGCCTCCGCGCTGCTTACGTCTTGCCTCTGCGCTCAGCAACGTTCGCCGTCCGCGCAGGACTCCGCGCGCGAGCTGGCCCGGCGCGTTGACCGGCACTACAACCAGTTGCGCTCGCTCACGGCTGGATTCACCGAAAGCTATGAGGGGTTGGGAATCAAGCGCGCCGAGAGCGGGACGCTGCTGCTGCTCAAGCCCGGCCGCATGAAGTGGGATTACAGCTCGCCGGCGGGCAAGCTCTTCCTGCTCGACGGCAAGTACGCCTGGTTCTACTCCAGCGGCGACTCGCAGGTGCAGCGCATCCCCGCCCGGCAACTCGACGACCTGCGCTCCCCGCTGCGCTTCCTGCTGGGCCGTACCGAGCTGGAAAAGGAATTGAACAGTCTGACGCTTGCCGGAGCGCCCGGCGGCCTCTTCACGCTTACCGGCCAGCCCAGGGGTGAGGAGAAGCGCGTGGCGCGGCTCACCCTTACCGTGACCGCCGAAGGAGCCATTACAGGCATCGAGGTGGAAGAGACCGACGGCGCGCTGACCCGTTTCACCTTCACCGGCGAAGCAGACAACGCTCCGGTCTCCCCGGAGGCTTTCCACTTCAAGCCGCCCGCCGGCGTCCCGGTGGTCGATGCCCTGCCGCCGGTGTAGCGGGATGAAGTCGCGGGGAGCGCGTGCGGTCGCATGGGTGTGGGTTGAGGTTTATAACAGGGAGCAGAGGTCCAAAGGGATGATTGCGCGCGTCAAATGGAATCACTTTCGGGCCGAGAAGATGCCGGCGTCCGCGATCGCGCGCGAAACCGTCCGCCCGGCCGTTGAGGCTAAGCCATGAACACCCGTGTGTTTGTGAACTTCTTCCAGGTGGTCTCGCTGCTCATGCTGCTGGTGGCGGCGGCGTTGCTGTCGGCCATCACCACCATGCACTTTGCCATTCACGGCGCGGAGGTGCAGGTGCCGGCGCTCACGGGGATGACGGTGGCCGATGCGCGCAGCGAGACCGCCGGGCTGGGGCTGAACCTGATGGTGGATAACCGCTACTACTCGGGCGACGTGGCCGCGGGGCACATTCTGACGCAGATGCCGGCGGCGGGCACGGTGGTGCGGCGGGAGTGGCGGGTGCGCGTGGCCGAGAGCCTGGGGCCACAGAAGGTGGAAGTGCCGGATATGGTGGGCCGCGACGAGCGGGTGGCGGCGCTCACGCTGCGGCGCGCAGGCCTGGAGCTGGGCGCGACGGCGCGCCTGCCCTACGCCAAAGCGGCGGAAGGAACGGTGCTGGCCCAGGACCCGCCCGGTCACGCTCAAGGCATTTCCAGGCCCAGCATCAACCTGCTGGTGGCCGCGCCGGGCGACGATGCGCCCGACGGCTATGTGATGCCCGACCTGGTTGGATGGCCGATTGTAACCGCGCAGGCGGCGTTGACCAGTGTGGGCCTCAAGGCCTCGCCGCCCAGCTTTATGGATGCGCCCGTGGCGCCGGTGGGCAGCGGAGACGCGCCCCTCAGGCCGCCGGTGAAGCCGGGGGCGGTGCTGACGCAGGTTCCGTCAGCCGGTTCGCGCGTGGATCGGAGTACGCTGGTGCAACTGACGGCGGCGCAGTGAGCGGGTCCGCGAGCCGCGGAGTGTACCGGTCGCCCATCGTCTGAGACCAAAACTAGTTGCTCGGCGGGGCCGGGGCAGCGGCCGGCGGAGGCGGAGCAGCATCGGGCGGCGGAGCCGGAGCAGCATCGGGCTGAGCCGGAGCGGCGGTCGGCGGCGGCGGAGCAGCTTCTGGTTGAGGCGGAGCGGCTTCGGGCTGCGCCTTGGGCAGATTGCGAATGTAAATGATGAGGTTCCACACTTCGTCGTTCTTTGCCCGGCCCACGTCTTCGGGAGGCATCTTGTCGCCCTTGCCCTTGCGAATGGTATTGAAGAGTTCCTGGTCCGACTTGGCGGCCAGCGTCTTGGCATTGGTCCAGTCGTCGAGCGTCACCGACATGCTGGTGGCAACGTCGGTCTTGCCGTTTCCGTTGTCCCCGTGACACAACGCGCAGTCGCGCGCATAGAGGCTCTTCGCCTTTTCCTGGGACGCGGCTGTCGGTTTCACCGGATTGGTGCTGGCGGGCGCGGACTCCTGCGCGCGCCCCGCGGCGGATGTGGAAACGAGCACAAACAGGATCGCTGCGGAAGAGAGCAGAAAGGGCTTCAACAAGGTGGCCTCCCCGGTTGCGGGCGTCGGGATCTCGCGTCTCGCGACCGATTCGATGGGACGCCCGAATTATAAGTCAATTGCATGGGTCTGTGTTCGATCAATCCTCTTAAGTTGCAGATTCGGAACAAAACCAGGCGGGGAACGGCCTCATTCGGGAAGCTGAACCGCATCGCATTGCCCCTCGGCGGGAGCAAGCAAGCCGCCCAAGAAGGCAGCCTGCGGGCACGTCACTCGCCGGAACGACGCACACAAAGTGCGTACTTGGTGTTGCGAAAACTCTGTAAATCCCAAGAGGGTTTCGAATAGACGAAGTCAAAGAAGGCTCCATCCCAGTGAGGATGCCCGAAACGATCCTTGTCCCGGTTGCTGCTCCATGGATCGCCCGCCAGTGACAAGCCCCCCCGTACATGACGGCCAAGATTGATAGAGAAAGTTTCGATATTGCCGGCTCGCTCGGGAGTAGGAGTGCTCTTGTCGACAAGACTTCCCAACTCATCGAGTGTCGCCAGCCTCCAATCGGAGTGCCCGGCTAAACGCAGGTCGTGGCAGTACTTCATCGCTTGTCGCCAGGTCACGTCTTTGCCGTTGTCTTTCGCCGCCCACATGAGTCCGGTGGAGGGATCGACCCAATAACCACGCGCTTGCGTCTCCTGCGCCAACCTCGCTTCCTCTTGCGCTTGTGCCTGCCTTCGCGCTTTGTCCGCTTCCGCCTTCTCGCGGGAGGCAGCGTCCTGCTGCTGAGTTGCAGGCAATTGCTCTGGAGAAAGAGCCGGCTGGACCTGAGGTGCGACGGCTGGCGTGGAAGATCCCGTCGAGGATTGCGCGCCGGAGGTCGTGGCGACGATCGATAGAAGAAACAGAACGACCTTTGCCGGCCACTTCATGATGCACGCTCCAAGCAACAGGGAATGCTAGATCAGGCCAAGTTCGGCGGCCAGGCGTTCGAGTTTGGCGCGGGTAGCCGCTGTGGGCGGGACCAGCGGCAGGCGAACGTGGTCGGTGGTGCGGCCCATTAGCTTGAGCACCGTCTTCACCGGGCCCGGATTCGATTCCCAGAAGTTGGCGTCGAGCAGCAGCGCATACTTGCGCTCGATCTCGCGGGCCTTGGCCCAACGGTTGCCGAGGGCGAAGCGAACCATGCGGCCGATCTCCGCCGGGACCTCGTTCGAGGCTACGCTGATCAGCCCATGCGCGCCCACGCCGATCGCCGCCAGCGCCATGTTGTCGTCGCCGGAGAAGATCTTGAAGCCGCGCGGCAGAATGTGAACCAGGTGCGAAATCTGGGGCAGCTTGCCGCTGGCCTCCTTGATGGCCTCGATGTTCGGCGCGGCCTCGGCCAGGCGCAGAACGGTCTCCGGTTCGAGATTCGCAGCCGTCCGGCCAGGGACGTTGTAAACCGCCACCGGCAGCGGGTCCACCTCTTTGGCCAGGGCCAGAAAATGCTGGAACTGGCCCTCCTGCGTAGGCTTGTTGTAGTAGGGATTGGCCGAAAGCACGGCAGCCACGCCGCCGATCTTGCGCAGCCTGCCAGCCAGGCGCAGCAGCGTGCGGGTCGAGTTGTGGGTGCAGCCGGCCCACACCGGCACACGGCCTGCCGCCGCCTCCACCACCAGGCCCACCGCCAGCAGCCACTCTTCCTCATCCAGCGTGGCCGCCTCGCCCGTTGACCCGCAGGCCACCAGAAAGTCGATTCCCGAGTCGATCTGCCAGTTCACCAGCTCCTGAAGCGCCTGTTCATCGATCGACCCATCGGCCCGGAAGGGCGTAACGATAGCTGTACCGCAACCTGTCGTATCCATAACTCAGAAGTTTATAACGAATGGGTGCGCGCGCAGAAATCCCCGCCCGAACTCCTCGCCGCCAAGAGGCCTCCCGCTCCCTAGCGCCCGGACCGTGTGGATTCGTGCTTTCCCAGGTCCCTCCGCCGCGGCGGACGAGGGACCTGGGGCACCCAGGGCTTCTGCCTGGATTACGGAATCTCATGGACGCAGCACTAGCGCGGGATGGCGCGGCTGCGGGCTGCGTTGCGGTTCTGCGCCCGCTCCTTGATGGCCAGCCAGGCAAGATAGCCCAGTTGGATGGCCCAGGTGATAGCGTAGGCGGCCCCTGTGAACCGGTAATTGAGAATGGTTGCCGGATCAGTGTCGGGGGAAAGACAGAAGGCCCGGTAATAAACCCAGGCGAGGAGGGCGACGGGGACGGCGGCCAGGAGACCGAATGCGAGTTTCTTCATTTTCTTCCTCGTTCCGGAGCGGTTTTCGCGGGGTTCATGCGTTCGAGGTGTCGTCGAGGGCCGCTTGAGCTTCCTGGGCGGCGTATCGCTGGTGCTGGCGCTCGACGTGGTAGCGGATGGCAAGAATGAGCAGGCCCCAGGCCAGCCAGGCGACGACGTTCCACCAGAACGCGGCCAGCATGGCGGGATCCTTGATGCCGGAGTCCGGGCCGCCGCCAAAGACCGGCGCCGGATGCTGGGTGCGCCACCAGCGGTTGGACATGTAGACGATGGGCACGTCGAGCGCGCCGAAGATGCCCAGAACGGCGGCCAGGGTTTGTACCTGGGGCCCGGCGGCAAAGCGGCGCAGCAGCAGGTAGCTGACGTAAATGAGCCAGAGAACCAGCGTGGTGGTCAGCCGGGCGTCCCAGGTCCACCAGATGCCCCAGGCGCGGCGGCCCCAGATGGGCCCGGTGATGAGGACGACGGTGCAGAATACGACGCCGACCTCGGCCCCGGCGAGCGCCCAGGCGTCGGCGGCCTGCGCCCACTCCGCGTGGTTGCGGCGGAAGGCGAGGAAGGCCACGGAGCCGGCCAGCGAGATGGCGAAGAAGAGGAAAGCTACCATGGCCGAGGGGACGTGGTAGTAGAAGATGCGCTGCACCTCGCGCATGGTCTGTTCTTCGGGGGCGACGTAGATGGCTTGGTAGAAGGCCCAGCCCAGCAGGGCGACGGCGATCGCCGCGCAAACACCGGTTACAAGCTTCTTCATGGGGAATCCTTGTGCGACGCTTTCAGTTTACGCCGCTCGCGGACGCGGCGCACCCCGCGCTCGCCGTAGTGTAAGCTGGCTTGTGCCCTCCGCCGGGCCTCCGGCGCGCGGGCTACAGCGTCATCGAGGGCGTTTTAGCCCGTCGAAAGGAGTGCCGAAGATGAAGATGATTTCCGCTGCTCTGGCTGCTCTTGCGGCCACACTCGCCGCCGGTGCGCTCTATGCGCAGGTTGAGGAGCATCCGATTCCCCATCTGGTGCAAAAGGACGGACGCTTCGCTCTGTTCGTCGACAATGCTCCATTTCTGATATTGGGCGTGGAGGATCAGGATCTGGGTCTGGAGAGCGCCTGGCCTAAGCATCCAAAGGATTGGGAGGCGATGGAATACCTCCATGCCAACACCATCGAAATACCGATCTACTGGGACCAGATTGAGGAGCAGCCGGGGCAGTTCGACTTTTCGTCCATCGACAGGCTGCTGGCCGAGGCTCGCCAGCACGACGTTCGTCTCATACTTCTCTGGTTCGCTACCTGGAAGAACGGCAGCCAGCACTACATGCCGGACTGGATGCTGACCGACCCCGTCCGCTATTTCCACGCGGTCGACAGGAACGGCCAGGCGGTAGACTCGCCTTCACCCTTCGCCGCCGCGTCGCTCGAAGCCGACAAGAAGGCCTTCGCCGCTGTCATGCGACACCTGAAGGAAGCCGACCCGCAGCGCACCGTCATCATGGTTCAGGTGGAGAACGAACCCGGCAACTGGAACAGCGTCCGCGATTTCTCTCCCGCCGCGCAGAGGTTTTTCGATGCGCCGGTGCCGCCCGAGATCCTCAAGGCCATGCGTGTGCAGACCGCTTCTCCCTCCCCAAGCTGGCAGCAAGCCTTCGGTCCCGATGCGGACGAGTACTTCAACGCTTGGGCGGTGGCCAGATATGTGGGCCAGGTCGCGGCCGCTGGAAAAGCCGTCTATCCCCTGCCCATGGACGTCAACGACGCTTTGCGCAACCCGTTCCATCCCGGCCCCGCGGGCGAGCCGGGAGCGCCCGGCGCCTACGAGAGCGGCGGCCCCACCGACAACGTCCTCGACATCTGGAAGGCCGCCGCGCCGGCCATCGATATTCTCGCGCCCGACGATTACCAGGGCGACCCCGCCGCCTATGTGAAGGATCTGGAACTCTATCGCCGCGACGACAATCCGCTGTTCCTGCCTGAGAGCGGTTGTTTCCAATGTGATCCCGCCAGTGGAGACTTTACCCGCTATTTCTTCACCATGCTCGGTCTTCAGGCCATCGGCGACTCGGAATCCGGGAATGAGCCCGTGCCTTATCTGGCCAGGAACTTCGTGTTGGTCGGCCCCATGCAAAGGGAGATCGCCCGCCTCAATTTCGAAGGCAAGCTCAAAGCCGTGGCCGAGCCGCTGCGCTTCAAGGGCGGAGACCAGGGCGACCCCAGGCAGACGATGTCCTTTGGAAACTGGAACGCGGTGGTGAAGTACGGAACGGCCCGCTTCGGTCCCTCCTCGGCCGCGTCGAATCCGACGCCGGAGGGCCGCGCCCTGGTTGCCCAGCTCGCAGACAACCAGTTTCTCGTGGCCGGGTACTTTTGCACCGTCGACTTCTTTCCCGCCGGCAACGAGCAGCAGCGGAAGACACAGCATATCGTAGAGGGAACCGGGCAGATTCCCTCCGCCCTGATTGACGGCAAATGGCAGCACCGGCAGTTCCTGCGCGTCGAACAGGGAGCCTACGAGAACGGCGTCTTCAAGCTCCTGCGCAGCCAGAATGGAGATGCCACGGACTGGGGCCTCCGCTTTGGCGAAGAACCGGTGGTGCTTCGCGTCACGCTTGCCGCGTATTGACCGTCTTGGAGCGGCCATCCCGGTAAAGCAAGATAAAACTCGAAACCGGGGGAAGATTTTCCGCCAGATTGCCTCAACTTTCCCCGGAAATCGCGTCTATACTGTCAGCGCGGAGACCGCGGAGGGCCCGGCCCTGATCTCCTGTGTCCCGCAGAGCTTCGAGCGCCAAAAGCCCCTGGAAGACTGCACGCAAGAATCGAGCCGAACAGATTGCCCTTCGCTACCGCGACTTGATCACGCGGGTGAGCAAAGCTGGTGCACTCCTCGCCCGCCAAGGAGACGCATTATGCGGAAGGCTTTGTCCATCCTTGCAATCTTCGTCGCGGCCGCCGTCGCGGCCTGGTTGTCCGGTTGCAGTTCGGTGACGACCGGCATAAACCAGCTTGAAACGCCGCCCGCGAGCACGGTTCCCGTATCCCTCACCATCACGGACGACCCGCCGGCCGGCGTCTCGGTTCTCTTCTTTCAGGTCAGCCTGACGGCCGCCTCGCTTCAGCCCGCGTCGGGATCGGGGGTTTCTCTCCTCCCCAATGGCGCTCCCATCGAAATAGACGTCACCCAGCTTCAGGCGCTCTCCGCTTTCTTGAGCACCGCCAATGTGCCGGCAGGGAACTATTCGAGCCTGAACCTCACCTTTGCCAACCCGCAACTGGTGATCTTCAATAACTCAGATCAGTCCATAGCGAGCACATGCGCCGTGGGCAGCGTATGCCAGCTGACCCCGGCCATCGACAACTCCGCCACCGTCAGTCTTTCATCCAGTCCATTCCCGGTCGCCGTGGCCGCCGGCTCGCCGCTCGGCTTCCTCATCGACTATCACCTCAACACCATCATCCAGCCCGATCTCTCCGTAAACCTCGGCGCTTCCAATGGCGTTACGGTCTCGCAGCTCCCGCCGTCGGCTCCCATCGGCCCGCCCCAGTTCGGCGCCGTCATCGGTTCGGTCGCCGCCGTCAACACGGGCCTCAGCCAGTTCACGCTGCAAACTCCCGACGGCCGCACGTTCACCGTCTCCACCTCCAGTTCCACCGCCTATAGCGACTTCCCAGCCTCCGCCTGCTCGGCGTCGGGCTTCTCTTGTGTTGCTCAAGGCGACATCGTTCAGGTTCAGGTCTCCAGCGTCCAAACCGGCGGCGTGCTCGCCGCCGCTCAGATCACCTACATCCAGGCGCCCGGCCAGCAGACCGTCGTCGGCACCATTGTCGGCATTCCTGCCCTGCCGCTGCCGGCGGGTGAAACCATGATCCAGCTCATGCTCCACCAGAGCCCCACCGCCAATACCAACTTGCCGCTCGGCGCCATGGCCCTGGTCGCCGTTTGGGCGCCGGGATCGGGCGGACACACTGCCACCACCTTCTCCATCGATTCGGACGGCTTCACCATCCCCTCCGGCTTGAGTTTTGCTTCCCCCAACGACCTTGCTGTCGGCCAAACCGTCCAGATCACCGTCGAGCCGGGAACGTTGCAACCTCCCGGGCCCGTTGCGTCGCCCGGTTTGGGCATCTGGGGACCGCCTCCCGAGCCCATCTTCACCGCCAGCAGCCTGCAGTTGGAGCCCGGCCAGTTGACGGGAACCGTCTCGGCGATCTCCTCTCCTGACTTCACGCTCAGCGTCGCCTTCATGCCGCCATGCGGTGTGACCAGCAGTAATTCCATCGCGTGCCCCCAAATAATCGCACTGATTCCCTACAACGCCGTCACCACCTCACAGACCACCTATCAGGGGTTCAGCACAGACAACTTCGGGGGCTTGGCCGACAACGACCTGGTTTCTGTCAATGGCTGGCTCTTCAATGCCAGCGGCTCCTCGACCTTGCCGGTAATCGTGCCCAAGACAGTCGTCTACCACGCGCCTGGAACTATTTGACAGGCGACGCCCTGCCGGGTGCCCCAGGGTCTCCGCCGCGGTTCGCCGCGGCGGATTTTTGCGCCTAGGGTGGGAGGGACAAAATCACCCGGTCAGAGACCCAGCGTCCTGAGTCTAAAGTTCACATTATAAATACTTTGTCATCCTGAGCGGAGTCCGCCGCGGCGGACGCAGTCGAAGGACCTGGGGTTGCTTCTTTGTAGTTCTTCAACGAAGTTTAGATTCACCGCACCAGCGCGCGCTCACTCCGGTCTTGCTTTAAGGATGCGGGCCGGTCGCCGCGTATAATTGCCCCGGTGTCTCAACGAACCGGAAGGAGCATACGAATGCGCGCCAGGCTGCTCTTCGCAGTTGCGTTTCTTGCCGCCGTCTTGCTGCCGGCCAACCCCTCAGCCGCACAGGATGAGGCCTCGGCCAAGGCTCTTCTTACCACCATCTTTGGGCACTACGGCAAGGGCGGCAAAGGAGCCGATTACAAAAGCGGCTACTTCCATTCCTCTCTCGTCGCTCTGGTCAACGCCGACGTCAAGGCCGTCGGCACCGACATTCCCGCGGCTCTCGACGGCGATCCCGTGTGCGACTGCCAGGAATGGGATGGGATCTGGGTTCTCAAGATGGATTTGACGATGGAGACTCCGCAGCGCGCGCAGGCCGTCGTCACCTTCGCCATCTACGCGCCCGCCAAGCGTCCCAAAGACGATTCGCGCACCATCAAATTCACGCTGGTTCCCGAGCGGGGTCAGTGGCGCATCTACGACATCGCCTATCTCTCCGAGCCGCACAGCGATCCGGGCGCGCCCAAGACCCTGCGGGAGCAGATCCAGAAGGATATCGACTTCTACGCTCACCAGCCCAAGCCGTAAGCTCGCCGGGCGCCCCATATCTGTTGCGTCTTTTCCGGCAGATTTGGGATGCTGCAAACCCCAATCCATCCAGCGGCGCCAGCGCCTTATCGAATGTCACCAGCACGCCGCCTGCCGCTTCCGCGTTCCCTTTGGACCGATCATCCCCGCGCTCAGCGTGATCTTCTGCTTCCTGCTCATGGCCGGTTTGCCCATCATCACCTGGATGCGCTTCATCATCTGGCTGGCCATCGGCCTAATCATCTACTTCCTCTAGCTCTGCAGGATTTTCAAGGTTCTGCAGCATTCAATACCCGGCAAATGCTATGATGACTCCCATCTCATCCCCAAGGAGAACGGCCGTGGTGTGGCAAAAGCATCTTTCTTTGGCTGCAATGCTCTGCTTCGTAGCCGCACTCGCCGCGCCAGTGCTTGCGGCGCAGTCCGAAACCGCCGACGCATTGTTTGCGCATGCGAAGGCTGAGGCACAGCAGGAACACAAGGGTATTCTGCTGGTGTTTTCCGCTTCGTGGTGCGGTCCGTGCAAACTCTATGAGCGTTTCCTTGAAGACCCGCGGATGAAACCGATTACGGAGAAGGCGTTCGTGGTTCAGCGCATCGATGTGGGCGAGCATAAGGGCGACCCCAAACATGCCGACACCCCTGGCGGCGCAAGACTGCGCTCGACTCTTGGTGCCGCGCCGGAGCCTGGCTTCCCGTTCCTCGTCATGACCGACGAGAACGGCAATCCAATCGTCAACTCCTACCGGAATGGAGATACCGGCAGCAACGTCGGCTATCCGGCTTTGCCCGAAGAAATCGACTGGTATGTCGAGATGCTCAAGCGCGCCGCGCCTTCTCTATCGCCCGCAGACCTTGCCGCGACGCGCTCCTGGCTGCAAAAGCACGTTCCGCGCTGAGATTCGGAAGACCACAGCCCCCAAGCCGATAAAATCGAAAGATGGATGACATCCAGTCCTTCATCCGTAGGCTGCCCAAGGCCGAGCTGCACCTGCATCTCGAAGGCGCCATCCTGCCCGCCACGCTGGTGGAGCTGAGCGCCCGCCACGATGAGCGTCCCATGACGCTGCCCCAGGCCGAGGCCCTCTACCGGTTCACGAACTTCACCGGCTTCCTGGATGCCTTCAAGGCCGTCTGCCAGCGGCTCATCTCGCCCGAGGACTACGAGCTGGCCGCCTGGCGCATGATCGAGCGCCTCGCCGCCCAGGGCGTGGTCCACGCCGAGGTCTTCGTCTCCGTCGGCGTCATCTACAGGACGCGCAACTGCGACCCCGCAGCCTTCGAGCCCATCTTTGCCGGCCTGGAGCGCGCCCGCGAGCGCGGCCAGCGCGAACTGGGCCTCTCGCTCTACTGGATCTTCGACGCCGTGCGCCACTTTCCGGTCGAGGAGGCCGGGTGGGTCTTCCAGAAGGCCGCCGAGATGCACCCCCGATACCCTTCCATCGTCGGCATCGGCCTGGGCGGAGACGAGCGGCGCGCCCGTTCAGAGCCTTTCCGCGCCCTCTTTGCCCAGGCGGCCCAGGCTGGCCTGCGCCTGACCAACCACGCCGGCGAGACCACCGGACCGGAGGCCATCCGCGAGGCGCTCTCCATCGGCTCCGAGCGCATCGGGCACGCCCTTTCGGCCGTCAAGGACTTCTACCTGATGGAGGAGCTGAAGGCGCGCGCCACGCCCATCGAGCTGAACCTCACCTCGAACGTCCGCACCGGGGTCTGCGCGTCCTATGCCCAGCACCCGCTGCGCCGCTACTTCGACGCCGGCCTGCTGGTCACCCTCAACTCCGATGACCCGGCCTTCTTCGCCTCCGACCTGGCCAACGAGTACCTGCTCGCCCACACCGAGCAGGGCTTTACCCGCGACGAACTGCGCCAGTTGGCGGCCAACTCCATCCGCGCCAGCTTTCTTGCCCCGGCAGAGAAACCCCTGTGGCTCTCCCGAATCGACACTGCGAAGTAAACAGGCTTCTCCTGCTTCGCACCGCACTGCGGGAAGAAGAAACCGAAACTGGGGTATCATGGTTCTGTAGGAGGCTGTGCCAAATGTCCGCCGAACCCGAACCGCTCGCGATTGTCGAAGATTCCAGCGCCGGAGAGAAGTGCGAAAGAAGCACCCTGCGCTTGATTGGCTGGTTCTCCGCGGGAATGGCGGTGGCCGCGCTGGGCATCTACCTGGGCTATGAGCTGCGCAAGGGCTACAAGTTCAAGCGCCGCACTCCCTACGATTTCTTCTCCGGCGCAGGCGAACAGACGACCAGCGAGTTCGGCATGGGCGTCTGACGCCCCCTCATTCAGATCGCAGGATGCCGCCTTCGGGCGGCATTTTGCATTTGCGCCGGCTGTTGGCAACAACGGCGCCGCTTGACGAAGCTATCCCGGATACGCTCCCGCAATGTAGCCTTGCAGCGCATCGATGGTTTGCGCCTGGCCGGAGATCACCCATTTCACCAGGTCGCCGATGGAGATCAATCCCACCACCGCGTCATCCTCCAACACCGGCAGATGGCGAATGTGCTTCTCGGTCATCATGGTCATGCATTCGTCCACGGTCTGCTGCGGACTCACGGAGACCACCGGGCTGGTCATGATCTGGTGGACCTGGGTTCCTTCAGCGGGGTGGCCCATCAGCACTCCCTTGCGCGCGTAGTCGCGCTCCGAGAGGATGCCCACCAGCCGGTCATTGGAGACCACCAGCAAGGCGCCCACATCGTGCTCGGCCATCTTCTCCAGGGCCTTGTAGACCGATTGCTCGGGCGCAATCGACAGGACTCTGTTTTCGCCTTTGCCTTTCAGCACCAATCCGATCGTGTCGGTTATGTTCATCAGCCCCTCCCGGCCCCTGGCGGCAGCCTGCCGGCGCAGACATCCCGTCCCGCGCGGTCTTTGCCGCCGAACAGCAATCTGTCTTGATCCGCGCGCCATCGCGGCACAGGCGCCCAGGCCGAAAAAGAGCGCCCACCGCTGAATGCCGGTGCTCCGTGCAGGGTGCAAGCGAACTCCCGCCGGCTCGGCACGTAGTCAATATAGCCCACCCGGACTGTGACGGGACAGTGCGCCGGCGGATTGGGCCCATCCGCGAATGAAAAAGCGACTTGGAACGGTGCTTCCTGGGTATAGCTACTCTGGTTTCGCTGCAGGCATCTCGTCGAAGAATCACCCCCCCCGAAGTTGGCTTCCCAACTGGAATCTCGTGACCAGGCCCCCGCTAGGAAACCTCTGAAAAACACTTTGCTTCTTAAGGATTCTGAGTAAAGCTATATTCGGAGGCGGATCACAGATGCAACAACTTAGCTTGGCTCGGCAGATGGAGTTTCAGCGCTAC
>JBEKCX010000014.1:0-16183 GCA_050014655.1 Occallatibacter sp.
CCGAAGAGGAACAGGATTGCCGCCGAAACAATGGTGGTCACGTGGGTATCGACGATGGTGATCCAGGCATGGGCAAAGCCCTGGTCCACGGCCGCCGCCGCCGCCTTGCCGGCGCGCACCTCCTCGCGGATGCGCTCGAAGATCAGCACGTTCGAGTCCACGCCCATGCCGATGGTCAGAATCACTCCGGCGATTCCAGGCAGGGTTAGCGTGGAGCTGGAGACGCCCATGAAACCCAGCAGAATCACCAGGTTCAAGATCAGCGCCAGGTCGGCGTTGATGCCCGATCCCCGGTAATAGATGAGCATGAAGACCATCACCACCAGAAGGCCCACGATGGCCGCCGTCACTCCCTGAGTGATGGAGTCCTTGCCGAGCGACGCGCCCACAAAGCGCTTCTCGAACTGTTTCAGCGAGGCCGGCAGCGCGCCGGTGCGCAACAGTTTCGACAGAGCGGCAACTTCAGTGGGAGAGAAGCTGCCCCTGATCTCGCCGGAGTCGCGGATCGCGCCTTCGATGGTGGCCACCTCGCGTACCTGGTCGTTCATGACCACCGCCATCCTCTGGCCAATGTTCTTGCTGGTGTACTCGTAGAAGCGGTCGCCGGCCTCGTTGGTCAGCGTAAAGTGGACAGTCCGCTGCCCGGTGTTCGAATCCGTGCCCGGGTCGGCGGAGCGGAAGTCGTTTCCCGCCACCACCGATTCCCGCTGCAGCACATAGACGCTCTGCGCTTCCTCCGCAGTGGAACCGCCCGCCAGCACAGGGTTGAAACTCTTCAGTTCCTGGTCCGCCGGAATGCTGCCTCCCTGGCTGGCAATCGCCTCCTGCTCGTCCTTGTAGGGACCGCCGGTCACAGGGTGAATCTCAAGCCGGTTCGTGCCCTGGATAATGGACTCGATCTGGCTTTCGTTCTCCACTCCGGGCAAGTCCACCAGAATCTGGTTGGCGCCCAGGTTGTACTCTTGAATCTGCGGCTCGCTCACGCCCAGCGCGTCCACGCGGTCGCGGATGGCCTCGATGGCCTGCTGGACGGTCTTTTCTTCGAGCGCCTTCTCGACCAGCGGCTTCATGGTCAGCGTCCAGGTATTGTCCCCGCTAATCAGGTCGTATTCGTTGGAGTATTTTGTACCTTCCAGAAGCGCCTGGACGGCGCTCGAGTTGGCCGCCGTGGTGCCTTCAATGCGGATGGCTTCCGGCTTGTTTGGATCGGGCTTGAATACCTGCGAAAAGCTCAGGTTGGCCGCCTTCAGATCCTGCTGGATGCGGGTCACGGTATTGTCCGTTTCGGCGCTGACCGCCTCCGAAACCACCACCTGCAAGATCAGGTGCGCGCCGCCCTTCAGGTCCAGTCCAAGGTGAATCCGGCTGCCGATGGCCTCGGTCAGGGCCTTGCCGCTCAGCCCCGAGGGCACTCCGATGATGCCGTAGATGCAGATCGCCAGGACCGCAACAATGAGGAGAACTTTGTTCGTAAGATTCTTATTCATCTTCCCGTTTCTCTAGCCAAAAAGGGTAAAAACCAATCCAAAACTCAAGAGCCCGAAGGGCCGTCCTGCGTGGTCACCGAGGCGATTGCGCTCTTGGCCACTTCCAGCTTGATGCTGTCCGGCGCCACGCGGATCACGATCGAATCGTCCTTGATGGAGACGATGATGCCGCGAATGCCTCCGGCCGTCGTCACCCGGTCGCCCGTCTTGATCGAACCCAGCATCTCCTGCCACTGCTTTTGCCGCTTCTGCTGCGGGCGGATCATCACCAGCCACAGCACGGGGATCAACAGAAAAATGGGCAGCAGCCCGATGGCGCCCCCACCCGTTCCGGCGGGCGCCGCCGCCAATAATGCCAAACTCGTCGCCACACTCATCCTTTACCCGCCCCGGCATTGAGCCGGCAGCCTCGCGAAAGAAACCTATCTCCGGGAATGGACTCAGCTTGCTCCAGGCCGCCGATTGCGCCCGGCCCAGGCTCTGGCCAGACTCCAGGCTGGATCGCCCGGCTGCCGCAGGCCATTAATAAAGAACCATCATCCCGCGCCCGCATCCATCCGTGCAACCCAACTGCTGTCTGCTTCCTGCTCGACACGGCCTTCCCCGGAACCCCAAGCCGGGGGTCCGGCTCTGGAAGTCGCACCACTCACCCCATGCTCCCTCCGCCCGGATTCCAGAAGAATGCCTATGATGATAAGAAACGCGCGGGCTGTCGCGTGTCAAGGCGCAGCGCCTTGCAAACGGTCGTTTCCCGCTTCGTCACCGGGATTCCCGCCGGCTGGCCCAGCCCTTACAAAGCATTTACGGATCGTCTATGCCATCCTTACCGCCGCGGGTTTCTGCTTGAACTGCACCGCATTCCGCTCCAGGCTCGCCCAGAAGAGACCCGCCTTGCGCAACGGAACGCGCGAACAGGAGTCGACCTCATGCGCGAAATCGAAGCTGGAACGCTCTTGCTCTTTCCGGCAGCACTGTCCGTGGCTTTCCTGCTCTGGGTACTCTGGAATCTCTTGAAGCAGGATCGCCAGATCGCATCCTGGCTAGCTGCCCGCCGGCGGAAGCCCCTTGCCGGCTCGCAGCGGACTGACCTCAGCGGGACGCCGTCCAGGCGGGTTATCCTGCACAGGGGGTGATTGCGGGGGGAGACCACAAACGCTAGAGCGTTTTCGGGTCAAGTGTCTACAAAACGCTGGGTGCCCCATCCTTGAATCGCTTCTTGATTCAAGGGTGGGAGAGCACAAATCTCAATTTGAACCGTAAACAGTCAGGCCGAAAATGCTAACCGGCTGTTCTTTGCGGCTCCGACGGCCCGACTACTTCTGCTTGGGGTCCGCCGGCGGCTTCTCCGGCTCGTCCCCCGCGTCCTCCACCAGCACCGCCGAGCCGGGAACGACGTCGAAGCTGACCGCATCCCTGCCCGCCGCGTGGAAGGTAATCCGCAGCGGCTCGCGCTGCCACTCCGCCGGGCCGCAGACCGGCTCAGGATGGTTCTCCGGGTCGAATGCGGCCAGCCTTTTGGCCAGCACCGGCTTGCTCGCCGCCACCTGCGCCACCACGGCGTACAGGCTCTTGCCCCTGGCCGTCACCCCGCAATAGGCGGCATAGTCGCGGAACCAGCTGACCTGGCTCACGCCGGGGGCATAGTCGGGCAGCTTCAAGGCCGCCACGCGACCGGTCGTGCGGTCCACCAGCAGCCACGGACCCCGCTGCCAGACCCAGCGGCTGGCCGCCGGGGCGGACGTCGGCCTGGCGTCGGGCTTCTCGTTGGGCGCTGGTTTGCCGCCCGCTCCCGCATTGTCGCCTGGGTTGGGCTTTTCGCTTGGGCTTGAACTGTCATTGGGCAGGGCGTCGTTCAACCGGATCGCCCGCCGCACCACAAAGCTGCGGTCGGTCACGTCGTGGGCGTCGCCCGTGGTCCACTCCTTTAGAACGCCATCCACCAGCAAGGCGCGAATCTTCAACTCGCTCTCGCCGGCAAGTGCGCCCGCCGGGTCGCCGGCCTTGGAGTACGGCACCCGCCGCGCCGCCCCCAAAACCACCACATGCGCCTTGCGCGGGGCGGCAAAGGCCGCCGGAACCGCCGCAAACGCCGCTACTATGACCAATGATGCAATCCGTCCGCCGACTCTCATGCCATTGCTCCTGAGATGTTGGCGCAAATCTGTCGGAAAACAAAAGATACGGTCTCTCGCCCGTACGCAAATACTTCAGAACCAATGGGGCCATAACCCCTGAGGGCGGGCTTTTACCACCCCGCTCCCCTATCAACAGAATTCTAACCCTGCGTGGCCTCCACCGCTGGGTGCCCCATCCTCGCCGCGCTTTTGTTTTTGCGGCTAGGGTGGGAAACCACGAACCCCAACCGGCAGCCTGTTCCCTGTTCCCTATTCCCTATTCCCTGTTTCTTCCACCGCCCGCGCCACGCGAAACGCCGTCCCCTCGTTCCAGTGCGCGGCCAAGACCTGCATCCCCACCGGCAGGCCGGCTTGGGTCGCGCCGCAAGGCGCCGTCACGCCGCAGATCCCCGCCAGGCTGGCCGTGACCGTATAGATGTCGGCCAGATACATGGCCAGCGGATCGCCCGTCTTCTCGCCCAGCTTGAACGCCGCCGTGGGCGTTGTCGGAGTCACGATCGCATCCACCTCAGCGAAGGCGCGCAGAAACTCCTCGGCCAGGATGCGGCGCACCTGCTGGGCCTTCAAGTAGTAGGCGTCGTAGTAGCCCGCGCTCAGCGCGTAGGTTCCCAGCAGAATGCGGCGCTTGACCTCGGCGCCGAAGCCCTCGTCGCGGGAGTGCCGGTACATGTCGGAGAGAGTCTCCGAGTTCTTGGAGCGCGGTCCGTAGCGCACGCCGTCAAAGCGGGCCAGGTTGGCGCTGGCCTCCGCCGTAGCGATCAGGTAATAAGTTGGGACGGCGTAGCGGGTGTGCGGCAGCGAGACCGGCTTCACCACGCAGCCGGCCGCCTCCAGCGCGGCAACGCCGGATTCAATGGCCGCGCGCACCTCCGCGTCGAGCCCCTCGGCAAAGTACTCCTTGGGCACGCCGACGCGCAGCCTTTCGACCGGCTTGTCGCTCTCGGCGGCAAAGTCCGGCACAGGCGCCGCCGAGCTGGTGGCGTCTTTGGGATCGTGTCCCGCAATCACGCCGAGCAGCGTGGCCGCGTCGCGCACGTTGGCGGCCAGCGGCCCCACCCGGTCCAGCGACGAGGCATAGGCGATAAGCCCATAGCGCGAAACCCGCCCATAGGTTGGCAGCACGCCCACCACTCCGCAAAAGCTGGCCGGCTGGCGAATCGATCCGCCGGTATCCGAACCCAGTGTAGCTACGGCCAGGTTGGCCGCCACAGCCGCCGCCGAGCCGCCGCTCGAACCCCCCGGAACCCGCTCCGGATCGACCGGGTTGCGCACCGGCCCGTAGGCCGAGTTTTCGGTCGAGGAGCCCATGGCAAACTCGTCGCAGTTCAGCTTGCCCAGCAGCACCGCGCCCGCCGCTTCCAGCTGCTCGACCGCCGTAGCGTCGTAGGGGGGCCGGTAGCCCTCGAGAATCTTCGAGCCCGCCGTGGCCGGAGCGCCGCGCATTACCAGCACGTCCTTGATGCCCACTGGCACGCCGGCCAGCGCGGGCAGCGGATCGCCCTTGGCCGCCAGCGCGTCCATGCGCTCCGCTTGCGCCATCGCCCGCTCTTTGGTCAGGCTAAGATAGACGTTCAGCCGCGGATTGACCTGCGCGATGCGCTCATAGTAGCCGGCGGCAAGATCCGCGGCCTTCACGCGACCGGCGGCAAGGTCCGCGCGCAGCTCGGCCAGAGTCTTAGGCTTTTCTACAAAGGATTCAGGTGCTATAGCTCCGCTGGACAATCGAATCTTCCTTCCCGTGCATTGATGTTATGCTCTGCGTGTTGAATGGTTGATCTGAATGCCGCAATTACGGCATGTCCGGCGGTGGAGTTGTTGCATCGCGAGTTTACGGTTCATCGAGATGGTGCACCGGGATTCTCGCCTTGATTAGCCAACAAGTCTAGTCTATCTGCGCTTCCCTCTTTCACAAACGCGAGCGACCGCATATGCCAAATGCCCGCCTGTCTTCGCACATCCGCGTAGATTGATCCGCTGCCGCTCGGCCCAGAAACAGGAATTTTAAGTCTGGCGCTTCCCGTGCCCAGCTGGACCTCCAAGTCCCCGGATATGAACCATCCTGTCTTGAGAGGGCGTCCCAGCTTCTCGGTCAGAGATGGATTTGACTCAGCCATAGCGATCGAGAGCTTGGCGGCATCGGAATGTTTTAGCGCAATTGGCACCCATAATATGGGGGATAACGACGCTCCGAACCAAATGGCCAACACCAGTTTCCAATGCTCCAGGAGCCAATCACGGCGGGGTTTCCCAGCCACGATAATATAATTCGCACAATGTTTGTTGATTGGAATACCGCATTCAGGGCATGTTCGGCGATAAAGCTGTCGTCCTCTAAATGAGACATCGCAGCTTGGGCATCGATATGATATGTATTGCAGCCAAGTAACCATCGCAAACACCATATAAGAGATACCCAAAACAAGATTGAATATCCCCAACACAAAGCCAAACTTGATCAGACCGAACTTGCACAACCAGTCGGACAGAGAGGATATTCCAAATACTAGGATTCCGAACGGAAACCATCCTAAGATCAAAAGGATAAGTCTCTGCTTGATCCGCCTGTACTCTTTCCACATCAGAGTACCCTCCCTATCGCTCAATCACCTTGGGCACCTTGAAGAAGACCTGATCGGTCTCCGGCGCCTGCGCCAGCACGACGGCCCGGTCGAGCGAGGGCAGCGGCAGATCGGCGCGCAACACTCCTGCCGCGGCGTCCCCAAGCTCACTCACCTGCGCCAGCGGCGCCACACCGGCCGTATCCAGCTCATTCAGTTCCGCCACGTAGTCGAGAATGGCGTTCAAGTCGTGCAACATGCGCGGCGCCTCGTCCGGCTTCAGCTCCAGATGCGCCAGTTCGGCCACGCGCTCCACGTCTTTCACGGTTACTTTGGCAGTCATTCCCCGCTCTTCCCCGTTCCTCGTTCCCGGCCCCGCCCGCGATTCCATTGCGGGTGCTCCCGGCAGGAACCTGAAGATAGAGTATAGCCCGTCCCGGTTTTCACCCCGGCTGTGTGCCTCGTCAATCCACAGTAAGCGTCAAAGTCACGCTGTGCTGCACTCCGCTGGCAGCCGCGGTCACGGGAATCGAATACGTCCCCGCTGGAGTTCCACCTGAGCCGCCTTGTCCTCCCGTCCCGCCCCCGGAGCTGGCGCAACTGGAGACGCCGCCCACCAGGATCGCAAGCAGCGCCGCCAACAAAAGCGCCTTGCGGCGCCGCCTCCATCCGAACGGCAGCAAGACCAGCCCGCAGACCAGCGGAAGAACGCGCCACACCGCCGGATCGGCCGCGCGAGCGGTCGCCGCCGCGGTCGAGATCTCCACCGTCACGTTTCCGGTTGCCCCGTTGAGCGTTTCGGTCGCCGGGTTGAAGAGGCAAAGAGCATTGGCGGGAAGCGTGCCGCACGAGAACGTAAAGGTTCCTCCTGAACCATTCAGCGGAGTGATGGCCAGCATGGAGTCGGCGGTTTGGCCAGCGGCCACGGTCTGGCTGGAGGTCGTGACGCAAGGCGGGCCACCGTTTCCAAAGCAGAAGGTGAAATCGAGACTCATCCCCGATAGCGGCACGGAGGCGCCCGTCGGGACCGCGCTGCTGGTCACCGTCAGGGTTCCCGTCTGGGCGCCGGCGCTGGTGGGAGCGAACTCCACGCCCGCCGTGCAGCTCAGTCCCGGCCCCAATGCTGCGGGGCAGGTATTGTTCACGATCTGGAAGCCCGCCGTAACCGCCAGCGCGAGGTTGCTCAGGCTGGCGGATACCCCCGTGTTGGTCACGGTCACTGTCGTTGGGGTGCTGATCGAGTTTGGAGCTGTGGTCGCAAAGACGATCGCCGTGGGCGCCACCTGGATCGCTGCTCCAGCCGCGCCCGTGCCGCTCAGCAACACCGTGGCCGGAGTCGCCACCGATGCCGAGCTAACGGTCAACGTCCCCGACGCCGCCCCAACGGCAGTGGGCAGGAAAACCACTCCAATCGTGCAGTTTGCCCCGGCGGCCAGGCTGCCGGTGCAGGAATTTTGCGTCACGCTGAACTGAGCGGGGACGGAAAACGCCGGCGAACTGATTGCGCCGCTGCTTGTATTGCTGACGGTAACCGTTTGCGCGGCGCTGGATTGCCCGACGCCGATAACCCCGAAGGTCAGCTGCGCCGGGCTCACATTCAGCCCGAACTGGACCTGCCCGGCGCCGTTCAGCGGCACGGTCACCGGCGCCACGCCAAGAGACGAAGAGGTGACCGTCAGCGTGGCCGCGCTTCCGCCCGCCGCGGAAGGAGTAAAAACCACCTGCACCGTGCAACTGCTCCCATTGGCGAGCGTTGCCCCGCAGGTGGTGGCGCCGGTTGAGAAGCTGCCGGCTGCCTGGCCGGTAATCTGGAAGCCCACATTGGCCATCGGCGCTCCGCCGGTGTTGGTCACCGTCAGCGTCAGTGAGCTGGCCACGCCCACCTGCTGCACCGCAAAGCTCAAGCTCGTTGGGCTGACGCCGATGGCCGGCGGTTGCACGCCTGTGCCGCTGAGAGCAACCGTCTGAGGCTGCGCTCGCGTGATGTCGCCGACGGTCAGCGTGCCCGTTTGCAGGCCCAGTTGGGTGGGAGCATAGACCACACTGATTGTGCAGCTCGCCCCTCCGGCCAGTTGCGTGCCGCAGGTGTCCGATTCCGTGAACGGGCCGCTCACCGAGATGGAGATTCCCGTCAGCGGCAGGTCTCCGGTATTGGTCAGCGGGACGGTTTGGGCCGTCGATAGCTGCCCCACCACAACGCCGCCAAAGCTGAGCGATGTGGCCGGCAGGCTGTCTGTGGGCGGCGCCCAGCCAAAGCCGCTCAGCGCCACGGTCTGCGTTCCGGCGCCATCGATCAGCGTCAGCGTTCCCGCCGCGGCTCCCCGCTGGGTGGGAGTGAAGGTCAACTGGATCTGGCAGTCAGTCTGGGCCGCCAACGCGCTGGTTCCGCACGAGTTGCTGGCGATGGCGAATGGCGCGGTGATCGTAATGCTTGTAATGGAAACCTGCGTGATGCCGCTGTTCCCGGCCTCCACCTGGAAGAGGCCGGAGGTCGTCCCCACCTGCACCGGGGGCGACGAGGAGGTCTGGCCGGGCGACGGGTCGAAGCTGATGCTTGCAGGACTCAGCGTCACCGTTCCCGCGGCGGCGCCGGTCCCGCTCAGCGCCACCGTCAGTTGCCCGCCGGAGACGTTGGCGTAGATGGTCATCTGGCCCGTCCGGCTGCCCGTCGCGGTGGGCGTAAACGTCACCTGGATGGCGCAGCTGGCGGTCGTGGCTATGGCCGTGTTCACGCAGTTGTCGGTCTCGCTGAAGTCCCCGCTCATGGTGATCGCAGTCGGCTCCAGGGCAAGAAGGCCGGTGTTCTCCAGCGTTACTGGCTGCGCTTTGCTGGCGGTTCCGAATATCTGGCTGGCAAAGGTGAGCGACGTGGGGCTGGCGCTCGCGGTCGTCAAACCCGTGGCCGCGCTCCATAATGGAGTCTGCCAGATGCCGCGGCCGTAGGTCGCCGCCACCAGCGCCTGCGCGGAGGAGGTTACGGGAGAGGCGCTCAGTTGAACCACGGGCGCACCCGGCAGTCCGGCTCCAAACGCCGACCAGCAGGCAGATCCCGTGTTCGCGCAGGTCCCAATCTGGGTTGTGAAGTAAACCCCCGCATCGGTGGCCACATAAACTGTGTTGGCTTCCTGCGGGTCCACCGCCAGGCTGCTGGCGGGGGCCGCGGGAAGGTTCGACACCAGTTGCGCCCAGTGCGCCCCACCGTCGGTCGAGCGATACACCGTCCTCACGTTCTCCACTCGTGAGAGAATCCCCTCCACCGTCAGATAGACCGTGTTCCCGGTCGGGTCGTGAGGGTCGATGAAGATGCTGGAGATGTCCAGGCCGTATGCGTTCATCGCCTGACTGTCGTTGGTTACCGGATTCAGGGTCAGGTCCTGCCACGCGGACCAGTTGCCCGTGGCTGCGTTATAGGTTCCGCTCAGAACATGGCCGGGCAGGACCGAGCCGCCATCCACTGAGCCGAACAGGCCTAGATAAACCACTTCGCCGCCGCCGGGAAGCGCGAGCGACGCGGGAAGCAGCGCAGCGGCCATCGTGCGAATCAGCGTATCTCCACTGCAAGGGCCAGGGGAGCCAAATCTGTCCAGGATGGGGCTGATGGCGTTTGCTCCGCTCCAGCCGATGCCATCGGACGGCCCGCGCCACACCCGGCAGGTTCCGATCAGCAACTGCGTCTCATCCAGCGGATCCACCAGGAAGGGTGCCGGCAGAGTCATGGTGTACCCATCCCCGCCCACGTCCCCATCGGTGACCACCGCACTGGCGCCGAACGCGGCCGGAGTGCAAGGCGCCGCCTCGTTGCAAAAGTAGATGGAAACGCCCGCCTCGCTGTTCACATACCAGTTCAGGCTGTTCCTCGGATCGATCGCCACCGGCCCGCCCTCGCCGCCCAGAATCTGCGGCCAGTCCGCGGTCGGCCCAGCCGTGCTCGTTGCGGCCGCCGTGCCGTTCACCCCCAGCCCGGCCATCATCGTGTACGGCGTGTTTTCCGACGCGGAGATGCTCACCACCTCGGCCAGCGATCCCAGGCCGCCGTTCAGATTCTGGAAGTGGGTGGCATCGCTCGCCGCGCAAACCTGCCCCGTCTCGCCGATGGCGTCCATCGACCGCCACAACCCGCTGTCGTTGCCCGCAAAAACCTCCAGGGGATTGGCCGTGTTCCAGGCGAGCGCGTGCTGGAACTCACCCACCTGCGCGCAGAAGCCGACCGTGGAATTGGTGGTGTTGCGCCACTGGCAGCCCTGCGCCAGAGGGCAGGTGGTCTTCCACAAGTCGTTGGCCCCGGCCAGCAACATCGTCTCCTGTCCCGAAGGAATTGCGGCCAGCGCCAGGTTGTAGTCGCCGTTGGCGATGGTCGCCGCTCCGTTAATCGTGCTTGTCTCCAGCGCCGCCGTGTTCCACTGCTGCGCAAATGCGATGCTCTGGTTCGCGCAAGCGCCTGCGCTCATCGCGCACAGGTCCTGCCAGATTCCCTGGTCCTGGTTGTATGCATCCACCGTCCAGGCAAACGTGTCCCCGGTCTGAGGATTCACCGCCAGCGTTCCGCGGAAGATGGGGCAGGCAATGGAGCCGGTGGCGCCGGAGTTGGTGGGACAGAAGGCCGCTGTCAGCCCTGTGCCCGGCTGCGCCGCCAGCCGCGTCCAGGTCGCGCCGTCCGCCGACTGGTAATACCCGTGGTAGCGCACCGCAGCCACAAACAACTTGCGCACCGGGTTCCACACCACGGATGTAACGGCATTGCCGTCGGGAGCCGCAAATGCATCGGCCGGCCCTTGCACATCCGCGCCCGCTCCATCCGTGATAGTCGCCAGACGCCAGCTTGCGCCGGCGTCGGGCGAATAGTACAGCCCCTGATAGCTCTCCTCGGGCAGCTCCGCATTCACAAGCGTGCCTTCGTAGGCCTGCGAGACCGCGGCCACCACCAGTTGCGGATTGACCGTGCTCCACGCAAAGCCGGCAAAGCCCTCCCCGGCAAAGCTGAAATCGTAGCTGCTCCGGCCTTCCGCAAAGTCCACGGACGTGGCAATCAGGCTCCAACTGTTACCGCCGTCGGTGGAGCGCAGGATGCCCGCCCCGTAGTAGGAGTCGAGCGCATCGTTGGGGTCGCCGGTGCCGGCCAGAATCACGCCGCCCCCGGTCGCCCCCGTGCCGCACCCCTCGACCGTTCCCGGCTGCACGGTCAACGCGCCAATGCTGATCGAGGCGTCCCGCGCGCCGCTCAGGGCCGTCGCGGAGTCGGTGAGCGGAGTGAAGACGATCGAAGACGCGTTGGAAGTGGCGGCATTCTGCGCCAGCCACACCCCGCCCCCGGTCGTTCCCACGTAAAGGCAATTGCCGGTCGAATCCGAGGGATCAAGCGCCAGTGCGGAGACCCTGCCCGTTACGAGGCCATAATTCGGAGTAAGCACTGCAGTCGGGCCCAGCGCCTGCCAGGTCGCGGTCGCCGCAGTCTGCGCCTGCGGCCGAACCGTATCGGCGCGCGGGTTGCCCCCCATTTCGCCGGTCCGTCCCCGTCTGCTCCCTTGCTGCCAGCCCCGCTCAGCCAGGAATCTCTGTGCCTGAATCACCCTGGGAGGCAGGTTTGTCCGTGCGGCCTGCGCTGTTGCGCCTTGCCCCCACACCGGCATCGCAACCACGACCAGGAGGACCGCAATCGCCAGCGCCGCCAGCATCCCGCGGGCCCATTCGACTCCACCCACGGCCTTCCCGGCTGCAGAAACACTGTGTTCTGCCCCGCCGCCAGGGGCGGGCCTACCGGAAATCCGCTGAAAAGCACACATGGACACACGTCCGAAATCCGATTCCGGCCTCTCCTCTCTTCATCTTCGGAGGGAGATGTGGTCGAAACCCAAAGGATCACGCAGTGCGAAACATGCAGTTTCCGGGTTTGAAATCCGGCTCCGATTATAGTACGAAAACGGCACACGTGTATCTGCCGAGACTCATTTGCTCCCTCAAGCTCTGACAGCGTGCCATCGGAAGAGCGGCTTGTGCTCCCCCGCGCCCTGCCGGCGAATGTCCTGTCCCGCGTGGAGCCTCTTCGCCGCCAAGCCTGCCGCCGTCGTCCGCACCAGCCCAAAGACCGGCCGGTTGAGTCATGGCTGGTCCGCCAGCCCGTATTCCCAGGCAATGGCCGCCGGCCAGCGCTTGGCCGCCGCGCCGTAGTTGAAGCCCGTGTCAACAACACTAAATCGCAGATCCCAAAAGCGGGATTTGGGGCGCACTCATTGATTATTCAGGGGACTTGCGCCACCCGCCGATGAATGGGCTGGAGAGTCAGGCTACCGCCGCCATGCCGATTGCCGAGCCAGAAGGGAACAGTACAGATGCGGCGGACAACCAGGTCCAAAGCCAGGACGTTCATACTGTATGGGCACACTCGATGCCCACGACAAGGCTGTAGGCGCCGACAACGAACGCCAAATCGCTGGTTTCTTGGTGCCGGGAGGGGGGGTCGAACCCCCATGACCGCAAGGGTCGGCGGATTTTGAGTCCGATTCTTGGCCCTGAGAACTGCCCTGCACGGCCTCGCACAGAGTCGAACAAAGCACTATACAAGAACAAGATGGACTCGTTTTCCATATGGCACCCTACGGCACCAAAATGCACAGAATCACAGTACAAAGTGGCACCAAAAGCGGCACCGGATTTTTTGCGTAAGTGCTTTAGAATTGCAACCTGGCGCTGCGGATTTCCGGTCCGCTGCGTATAAAGTAAGGACGCCTCGCCCGACAATTCTCACTGGAAACCCCATATTTCAGACGGCCGTCGCCACCGCTTCCACGATTGGACAGAATTGCGCTTCGGTTTCTACAGAAGATTTCAGGAATCCGTGCGCGCCGCTGCGGCGAAGCGCGGAGGCTCATGGAGAAGCGCTTGGCCATGGCGCAGATCGCGCCGGGTATGGAACGCCCCACAGAGCGGCAACTCACTCCAGGCGCGCCAATGCCGAAGTGTCCGCGCGTGCAGTCGCTGCGGCCCGACCTCTGACAAAGCGCAGGACTTTGGAACGGCTTCTATTCGTGGTTGGACCACAAAAGGGGCTTGCAACGTGACAATAGCAGGAGCTTCCAGCTTGCCATGATCCCGTATGGGCAGATTGTCTCTATTGAAACTTTCTGCCGTATCGCTTTCTTCCGCGGAACGGAGGTTCGCAGATGCCAGTTCGGCTCTACTGGTAACGACAAGTGCTTGTTTTGTAAGCCCTTATTGCCGACCATCCACATATGTCGCTCATTTTGCGGCATTTGCGCAAGATCAGAAGGCAGTCTGGATTCCTCTATTGACAAAGTTCGATCTTGCGAGGAAGATTATCTAGGCTTCGAGTGTGGTCAGACCACTATATGAACATTCACCGGGAGAGCGAGTGCGAAGAAACGGTGGAACGAAGCATGACAGTAGCGCTATGGAGGCAGTAATGAGGCAATTGTTTGTGAAAATGCAAAAGATGCGGGAAGCATCGATGACGCCACTGGGCGGTCTTCTGCGCTTCCAGGGATGGAGCTTGCTGGCCCTTCTGGTTATCACCACGATGGTGCCCCTGGGCGCGAAGGCGCAGCTTTCAGGAAAAGGCGCCATTACAGGTACCGTGATGGATGCGACCGGGGCAGTGATTCCCGGCGCCACGATCGCCGCCACCAATGATGCGACCGGCATCACAACCACAACCACGACAACCGGAGCGGGGGATTTCACCTTCTCAAATCTCGATCCAGGCATCTACACCGTCACCGTGACCGCGAAGGGCTTTGAGAAGCTCACCCAGCAGAGCGTCCATGTGAATGCGATGGAGTCGCAGACCTATAGTCCTGTTCTGACGGTTGGCGGCTCCAGCAACTCGATTACCGTGACCGCCGAGCCGCCGCAGTTGGAAACCAGCAACGCAACGCTGGGCGCCACCATGGAAAACGATACTTACTCGGAGCTGCCGATCGAGATGGGCGCCTATGGCAGCGCCGATCAGCGCCGCGCCACCGACTTTGTTTACCTGATGCCCGGTGTGCAGGGCAATGAAACCAACGGCAACGCAACCACAAACACGGGCGTAATCAACGGTTCCGGCAGCCGCGGCGCCGTCTCGGCGGTGTACATCGACGGCATTCCGTTTGTGCGCGCCGGCGGCAATGGCGACCCGCGCTATGTGTGGACCGCCATTTCGGTCGACGCTGTGGATCAGTTCCAGGTGCAGACCACCGGCTACCCGGCCATTTACGAAGGCCAGGGCGTGATGAACTACACCATTAAGCAGGGCGGCGCTAAGTATCACGGTTCAGTATATGAGTTCTTCCGCAATACGGCTCTGGATACCTGGGGCTTCTTTGCAAAGTCCACCAATACTCCCACCGGCCTGCCCATCAAACCGATCGAGCACAGCAACGAGTACGGCATTAACGTGGGTGGCCCGCTAATTCCCTTCGGCAGTTGGAAGGAAAAGGTCTTCTACTACGGCAACTACAACGGGTTCCGCTATAGCAGCGCGACCCCGACGGCGATGACCTTCCCCACAGCGGCCCAGCAGGCCGGCGATTTCAGCGCTTTTCTGGCCCTGTCGACGCCTATCAAGATCTACGACCCGTCCTCGCAGGCCGCTTGCACCGCGAACGCCACTGACGGCTTTTGCCGCTATCAGTACGGCTACACCGCGGGCGCCACCAAAGGGCCGGCGGGCAACCCGACGCTCACCGGCAAGGCCAACGTGATCCCGCCCAGCGAGTTTGCCCCCATGGCAAAGGCCATGCAGGCCTTTCTCCCGAATTCGCAAATCGGCACGGGCTTGCAAAACAACTACCTCGCCCCCAACGCTACGGGGCTGACCAATTGGTCCATGACTCACCGCCTCGACTACATCGTCAACTCGCGGGACGCGTTCTCCTTCGTCGCGGCCATTGGCCGTCAGGCCAGTTCGAATCCCGTGGGGCAGACAACGTCGGGCCGTAACGTTGGACCGGTTCCGTATAACTACGGTCAGACCTACGCCCCCAAGACCGCCGTGGGCGTGATTGAAGAGACGCACGTCTTCTCGCCGCACCTTCTCAACCAGCTCAAGTGGGGCTATGCCCGCTACAACGGTCCCACCTTCAATCCGGACCAGCAGTCGGCCTATTCGGCGACGACCATGGGCATCACCGGACTGCCGGCCGGCCAGGCGCAGCAGACCTTCCCCATCGTGACCTTCGCCGGCACCGATGCCCCGACCAACTGGGGCGGCACAACCGCTAACATCACCTTGGCTGAAAACTACACGGTGCTTGACAACCTGCAGTGGACCGTCGGCAAGCACTCGTTCACATTTGGCGGGCAGACTGCATGGCTGCTATACAACACGGTGAGCGCCACGGGCGGAACGACTCCCATCACTCTGGCCGCCGCCGTTACCGAGACCGCAGGCATCAGCAAAGGCTCCTATACCGTCGCCGCCAATACCGGCGTGGCTTACGCCAGCTTCCTGATCGGCCAGGTCGACAAGGGCAGCCTCACGGATTATTCTCTTCACCCCGAGTACGGCGCGCGCTTCCGTGCCATCTCGCCCTATGTCCAGGACAACTGGAAGATGACCTCGAAGCTGACTTTCGACCTCGGATTACGGTACGATTTCTTCCCGAGCGTCACGGAAGTGCATAACTACGCCAGTTTCTTCGATCCAAGCCTGGCCAACCCAATCACCGGCTTGAACGGGGCATTGAACTTCACGGGCTCCAGCGCGGGCGCCTGCAACTGCTCAACGCCGGTGAACAACTACAAGAAAAACTTCGGGCCGCGCCTCGGCCTCGCCTACCAGCTTGGTTCGAAGACCGTCATCCGCTCCAGCTACGGTGTGATGTTTACGCATGGCGATGCAGTAGGTGGCCTGGCTTCAACTCTTGGAACGCTGGGCTTCGCAGCTTCGCCCGCTTTCTCGTCGACCAACGACCAGACCACCATGCCTGGGCTTGAGGCTGGCGGCACGGGCTCGATTCCCACTTACACGGGCGCCAGCGGCGTGGCTTCCGGTCCGGCATACGGT
>JBEKCX010000015.1:0-16017 GCA_050014655.1 Occallatibacter sp.
CCAACCCCCAAGAACCTTGTTGCATTCCAGGCGGGAAGCGTGCCGTTGCTCCGAGCTCTCCCCAGCGGAGACAACCGCCGGGGCAGTTCCGTTGGCGCGCCGTACCTGCGCAAGGCGAAGGGCTTCATTTTGCGCAGGAAGACTGGAAGGAGTTGAGGCGGCAGGCCCTCGGCCATGGTCGAAAACCCGAGAGCGAGAGCGCCACGGCGCGCACACCAGACGAAGAGCGCGTCGAGCAGGCATTCGAGCCGCTGAGGATTTGCCGGAGTGATGAAGAAATCAACCAATGAATGAATCGAGGGATTGGTGGCAGTATCCACGATGAAGTAGGCGCGGCCGCCCTCTGGCCACGTATAGGTCAACGTCGATACCGCTGGGCCGGGACGCTTCCAGAAACGCCAATCCAGGTCGGCGGCGTCACGCCTCGGCGCCATACCGGCTTCGCGGCGAGCCTCCGCCCAGAAGTCGGCAAAGAAACTGGAGGAAGCCGCTTCGGCCGGAGCGTGCTCGGTCAGTTCAAAAGGCGGTTTTCGCATAGGCGCCGCCAGGATCGAGGCAAGCTTGCGAAATCTGCCCCGTCGTGAGCAATACGAGTGACGGCCTGTGAAGTATGCCGCCGTGCGATAGATCAGGTGCAGGGGCTGGAATCCTCGCTCCAGCTCGATCCAAGTGCCGAATCTCTCGTATCCAAGAGCCCTCCGCAACCGGGCAGTTCGGGGTGCGAAGGAATAGGTGGCGTCGAAACGCGCGTCCGCCTCCCTCAGGCACTCCTGCTCGAAACGCAGATAAAGGAACTTGTCGCGGAACTCCGGAAGAAGGAAGGAATTTATGGTCTTTGCGCAAAGCCAATCCTCATCGCCGCGGGTGAAACGAACCGGACAGAGAGCATGGTGACCAATGATTCTCCAACCCGTGCTGTCTTGGGTCTCGATCACCCAGCTATCGACGGGTCCACCCGGCGCCTGATGCCAGATCCAGCGCATAAGGTCCAGCGGCCGCTGCATCATCCAGTCTCTATCGCTGACGAACCGGTTGAAGACTGCGTTCAGTTCAGGCTCATCGCCAGCCTCCGAACGGCGGGTGCGAAAGGCGGTCATGGCAATCTCTCATTGAGATACCGGGCCAGCTTGTCGAGCGTGTTCACCTGACTGAGGTCACCGCTGGGGATGACGATGGCGTATGCGTCCTCGACAACGACGATGAGATTGAAGACATCCAGAGAGTCCGCCCCCGCATCCTGGAACGGAGTTTCGTCTGTGAGCTTCTTGAGATCGATCCGGGTATCGATGCCGACGATGAACTCGCGCAGTTGGGCGGCGGAAACCGGCGGCGTCGGATGAGGAGGCGAAGCGGAAGATTGGGCCACAGGTAACCTCTTATGAATCTGCAAACTCGAGAATGCATCGAGCGGATCCAATCGCCGCTCCATCCTGCACAATCTCGAAGACGAGAAATCGCCCTCCGAGTTCATGCCGTATACGAACCTCTATAGGAAATGCCGAAGTGAGCGGAGTGTCCAGGTTCAACTGACAAAGCCAACATTGGCGCGGGTCCAACCGGCCGGCAACCATCTTCATCAACGACACTGCTACCTCGAGCGCCGCGAATCCCGGCACAGGCTCCTGAATCCGCGCGAAGCCCGGTCCGGAAACTGCCGCGGCGGATAGGGGAGAAGAATCGGAGGCAACGCGGCGGGTAACGGGCCTGTCCGTCTCCAGCAGCCAGCCCGGAATGCTCTCGGTTCCCCGCCGGACGCGAAAGGAGCCGGAGGATGCGGCAACAGGCTCGAAGGATGCCCGAATGGCGCGTCTGAACGGTCGACGAATCGTGAGCGACTCCACCCAGGCCTGGGGGCCAAACCGTTCCTGGGCCACCTCAGTGAGGGCAGGGACAATACTCGTGGAGTGCAAATACTCCCTAGCCCCCTTGAACGGCAGATCCAGGACAAATTCTCTGCGCATTCGGCACGCCCTGCTCGGAACCACACTTCAGTATATTCCAACGTCAGCGCAACTTGGCCGAACGCCCTGCATCCTCTCCGTGTTCCTGCTCCGACCGGCGGCGAGTGGGGGCCATCTGGACATCGCTGGGGCTCCGGTTTGAAAAGGGTGGGCAGCGGAACCTACCCCACTCAGGGATGAACGAGAATTGCCAGCAGCCCCAGCGCGAAGGCCGCCGCGCTGGCGGTGGAGAGGAAGTTCACCGCGTCGTTGTTGAGCCAGCCGCGCCGCTCGAGGGTTGCTCCCAGCAGGCTGTCGAAGAAGAAGCCGAAGACGCCGCCGGCGCAAGCGATCCAGAAGACCGCGAGGCCGCCGCGCAGGGCCAGGGTTCCGGCCAGGGCGACGGCGGCGGCGGCAGCCACTCCAGCCAGCGTGCCGGCCAAGCTGATGGCGCCGTCCGTGCCCGGCTCGACCAGGCGCAGGGTGGTGATCATCCTCGGCCGGCCGCCGATCACCTGGCCCAGCTCCGAAGAAACCGTATCCGCCGCGGCTTCAGCCAGCGCCGCCAGCCCCACGGCAAAGAGGAGTGCTGGAGCGGTCGTCGCGCGCGTGAGCCAGGGAACCCCGGCCAACCACGACTGCACCAGCTCATTCGAGGCAATCGCGGCCACACCCAGGTTAGCGGCTACCTGAGAGGCCGTCCGCCCGCGCCGCCGTTCCGCCGTGCCCAGCCGCTCCTTCTCCTCCCGGCCAAGGCGGGTGGCGAGCCAGGCAAGCAGGGAGACCGCCAGCACCGGAATCAGGGCCGTTTGCCAGGGCCGGTAGGGAACCGTCTCCGTGGAAAACATGAGGCTGGCGGTGATCGTCGCGCCGGCAAAGGCCCCGCCCCGCGTTGCCGCGCGCAGCTTGAGCACCGCCAGGGCGAGAAGCAGGCTCAGGCCCACCGTCGAGACAGCTACCAGGGCCGCTTGCGTCGCCCACCAGTGGGTTTGCAGCACCACGTCCGCGCCCGCAAAGGGCAGCACGGCGAGCAACACCAGCTTCGATTCCCACGCCAGCTTCGAGCGCGATAAACGGTTCATTTGGGCCACGATTCATCGTATCGTCCGGCGGCGAGGGCGTGGAAGCCGGAATCTCATTTCCACACGGGACAGCCTCATGTGAAGCGGTTTACACTTGGCTTCGCACAGTTTTCTAGGGCGTTTGCGGCGCCGATGGAGTGCTTCATGCGAAAGTGTTCAGCCGTTTTTGCGATGATTGCCGGAGTCGTTTTCATGGGCGCCAGCGTTCTGGCGCAGGCGCCCAGCCAGCGCCTGGTGCTCGGCCGCACCGGCGAGACGATTGTGCTTGAGCCGTATGCGCCCAACATTCTGCGCGTGACGCTCAGCCTGAGCCGCGAGCCGGCGCTTGCCGGGCCGGGTTACGGAATCATCGGCACGCCCGCCGCGGCAGGCTGGAGCGCAACCCAGACCGCCGGCGCTGACGTCTACCAATCGGCGCGCATCGTGGCCACCGTTGAGCGCGAGCTTCCGCCCGCCCATCCGCCGTTGCAGACGGAGTTGGACATTGCCAAGTACTTCAGAGGCTCCGCTCCCGGCGCGCACATCACGCTGCGCACGCCCGAGGGCGCCACGCTGCTGGAACTGACCGGCTGGTCGCAGTCGGTTCCCAACACCAAGGACGGCACGGCGCACCTAGCCCGCGACCGCCGTCCGACGGACCCGGAGTCTTACGTGGTGGGCGCGACCTTTCGCTCGCCCGGCGACGAGCACTACTACGGACTGGGCCAGAACCACGAGGGCTTTCTCGACCATCGCGGCCACCCCGTCCGCTGCTGGGCCGATTACGTGGCTCCGGCGGCGCCCAGCTTCTGCGTGCCGTTTCTGGTGACCAACAAAGGCTACGGCCTGCTGTGGGACAACCCCTCGAAGACCACCATCGAGCCGGGCTTCAACGAGCAGACGAAGTGGACCTCCGAGGCGGGCGACCGCGTCTCGTTCTTCGTGATCACCGGCGCCACCGCGGACGAGATTTACGCCGGCTACCGGCTTCTCACCGGCCCCACCCACATGCTGCCCAAGGCCGCCTACGGCTACATCCAGTGCAAGCAGCGCTATGCCAGCCAGAAGGAAGTGCTGGACGTGGCGCAGGGCTACCGCGACCGCCATCTGCCCGCCGACGTGATGGTAGTGGACTGGTTCTACTTCACCAAAATGGGCCAGTTCGACATGAACCCCGCGTTCTGGCCCGATCCGGCGGTCATGAACAAGCAGCTTCACGCCATGGGCTTCGAGACCATGATCAGCGTCTGGCCCCGATTCGTGCCCGAGGACCGCTACTACGCCGAGCTGCTCCAGAAGGGCTGGCTGATTCACCTGGCCGACGGCACACCTATCAATGGATTGCCTTACGACCGCGCGGGATCGGACATCGACACGACCAACCCCGAAGCCGCTCAGTGGTATTGGACGACCATCCGCGACAACATTCTGAGCCTGGGCTTCGACTCGCTGTGGGCGGACGAAACCGAGCCCGATCTGCCTCCCGACGGCGCCTACTTCCACGTCGGCCCCGGCACACAGTACTTCAACGTTTACCCGCTCTTCCACACCGCGGCCCTCTACGACGGCTTCCGCCGGGACGAGCCGGGGCGGCGCGCCCTGATCCTCTCCCGAGACGCCTACACGGGAGCGCAGCGCAACGGCGCCATCTTCTGGTCCTCTGACATCTATCCCACCTGGGACACGCTGCGCCGCCAGATTCCCACCGGCCTGGATTTCGCGGCTTCGGGATTCGCGTACTGGTCCAACGACACCGGCGGCTGGCAGTATCTTCCCGAGGAGCACCACCCGGCCCATCCGCCGCTGCTCGACCCATCTGACGCGCGCGCCAACGTGGGCGGTTACGACGACTACCCGGAGCTGTACACGCGCTGGTTCCAGTACGCCGCGTTCCTGCCTATCTTCCGCGCCCACGGCAGCCGGGTTGGCAACGAGGTTTGGTCTTACGGCAAGCAGGCGGAGCCCATTCTGGAGAAGTATCTGCGCCTGCGCTACCAGCTCATGCCCTACATCTATTCGCTCGGCTACCAGACCTGGCAGACCGGCGCCCCGTTCATGCGCGCCCTGCCGCTGGATTTCCCCAGCGATCCCAAGGTGGCCGACCTGCGCGACGAGTATATGTTCGGCCCGGCGTTCCTTGTTGCGCCGGTAACGGAACAGGGCGCGACCAGCAGGCAGGTCTATCTGCCCGCCGGAACGGACTGGTACAACTACTGGACCAACGAGCGCGTGAAGGGCGGACAGACGATCACCGTTCAGGCGCCCATCGACACCATTCCGCTCTTCGTGCGGGCGGGTTCGATCGTTCCGCTGGGAGCGCCGGTGGAGAGCACGCATGAAGCGCAGGCCATCGCCAAGGTTCGCGTCTATCCCGGCGCGGACGGGAGTTTCACACTCTTCTCCGACGACGGCAAGACCTACGCCTACGAGCAGGGAGCAGGCTCCGTAACCAAGCTGCATTGGAACGATGCCAAGCGGCAACTGACTCACGAGGGCGACGCCGCTTGGAGCGGACCGGACAGCGCCATCATTCAGGTAGTGGCCGAAGCATGCGGGCCGAAAAGACCTGAGTGCGCGGATACCTTCTAGCGGTCAGGCCGCGTCTAACAGGCGCGAGCATATCCAAGGTTTTCCGGGGCCAGCAGCGACGGATGGACAGGTTCTTAACGAAGGTTCGATTTGTGTTTCCTCCGTGCGGACGCGTGCAAACCTGAGACATGGCCGTGCCCGGCTGCCTGATTTACAATCACTGAGTAAGCAGGAAAGATCGGAATGAGGCTTTTTCCCATGAATGCAGGCCAGACGCGCGCGCGGATGGTTCAGGCGGGCGCGGTTCTTTTGGCTGTAGCCCTGGCTGCCGGTTGCGGCAGCGCATATCGGCCGGTGGTTACGCCCATTGGCACAAATCTGCCAGCCGCCCAGGTACAGTCCTATGCGGTGGTAGTTTCGTCGCCTTCGCCCACCACGCCCGGCATTGTCACCATCATCGACTACTCCGGCGATACGGTGCTGGACGAAGTGCCCATCGGCCCCGGCCCCAGCGCCTTCACCATCGACGAATACGCCGCCAATGGTTACACCCTCAACAGCGACGGCACCTTGAGCAATTTCACTATTTCCACCACTCTGCAAGCCAAGAACGTGGCATATTCCACGCTGTCTTCAGCGGCAGAGCCTGGCCCACCCCATCCTCCAGTGAATCTGTTCTCGCCATCGACAGGATTGTGGACCGCCGATCTCGTTGGCAGCTTCACGGATTACTTTCAAGGGTACCCGCAGAATTTCAAGGTTGCCGTCCCGGTGGCGACCACCCCGGTGACAATCATCGGTCCGAGCTCTGTCGGCCAGTACGACTACGCCATCAGCCAGAACATTGCCAATCTTACCGGCGTTGAGTGCAACATTTCGCCCAGGACGGTTGCCTTCAACGGCGTGGCAGACGCTATCGGAACCAGCACCTACACGGTTTCAGCCAGCATTCCATTGGGCAAGTGCCCCGTCTACGCCGCGCAGAGCAGCGACAACAGGCGGCTCTTCGTGCTCAACCGGGGAGACGACACGATTTCGGTGATCAACAACCAGACCAATACGCTGGACTTCTGCACCCCGTTCCAGAACCAGAACGGCCAGACGGTGACCTGCCACCCCAGCCTGCCGCTTTCCACCTCCGCGGGGCTCCCGCAGAATGCAGGCGCGACTGTTCCGGCGATCGCCGGCCCGGTCTATGCCGAGTACAACGCCGCCACCAGCCAGCTCATCGTGGCCGACTACGACGGCAACACCATCAGCGTGATCGATGTGAGCATGGATGAGTACGGCAACGACAGCGCGACCTTCGGCACCACGTTTACCATTCCGGTGGGCAACAATCCGGCTAGCGTGACCGTGCTGGCCGACGGCAGCCGCGCCTACACGGCCAACCAGACCGACCAGACCGTGACCATCGTGAACCTGAACAGCCACACGGTGGAAAAGACATTGCCGGTGATCGGCCATCCGCGCACCGTGGTCTCCACCCAGAACTCGAGCTTTGGCAAGGTCTATGTGGCCTCGCCGGATAGCCCTTACCTGACTATCCTTCGCACCGATCTGGACATCGTCGATACCACCATCCTGGTGGAGGGCAACATCGTGGATGTGCGTGCCACCACCCAGACGGGAACGCAGGGGAACAACATCGACGTCAGCCGCGTGCCCGGCTATGGCGAGCCTTGCTATCTGCCTGGCGCAGCGGCCCAGGCAACCCTCGCCGTCTGCCAGACGCTGCCGTAACGCATCGACACGGTTGCTGGAATGTGGGTGCCCCGTCCTTCGTTCGCCGCGGCGAACTGCGGCAACCGAAGATTGGGAAGCGAGCCGCTCGCATTGGCGCCGCATCGTGCCATCCCTGAAAGACGCCTCGGCGGTTGAAGCGATGGAATGCATGACCGGCAGCGGAAAAACGCGCGTGGATTTGCTGCTTGTCGAGCGGGGGCTTGTTCCCAGCCGCGAGCGAGCGCGTGCGCTCATCCTCGCCGGCCGGGTTCTGGTCCGCGAGCAGAAGGTCGATAAGCCGGGCACGGCGGTTCCAGCGGATTCTCCCATCCGCCTGCTGGGCGAGGACCAGCCCTATGTGAGCCGCGGCGGGCTCAAACTGGCTGAAGCGTTGAGTCATTGGCAGATCCCGGTGACCGACAGCGCCTGCCTGGACGTGGGCGCTTCCACGGGCGGGTTCACCGATTGCCTCTTGCAGCACGGCGCCGCTCACGTGACCGCCGTCGATACCGGCTTCGGCCAGATCGCCATGAAGCTGCGCAACGACCCTCGCGTGCGTCTGCTGGAACGCACCAACGCCCGCTTTCTGGAGCCGGGTTCTCTGGTTATGCAGGTCGCGGATCAGGAGAATCAGTTGAAGCGTACGGGCTTTAGCCCGTACATCGGCACAGATCAAGAGAATCGGTTGAAGGGTACGGGCTCTAGCCCGCACACCGGCGCAGCAAATCGAACTGGGGCTTTAGCCCCTGAGGCAACTCCCCAGCTAACACTCCTGGTCATGGACGTATCGTTTATCTCGGCCACGCTGCTGCTGGGGCCGGTGCTGGCCGCGGCTCATGGTCTGCGCGAAGCCGTGATCCTGGTCAAACCACAGTTCGAGGCCGGGCGCGAGCACGTGGGCAAGGGCGGCATCGTCCGCGATCCCCAGGCGCACCAACTGGCCGTCGACAAGGTGGCCGATTGCGTCCGATCGCTGGGCTGGCAGGTGGTCGAGACCATGCCGTCACCCATCACCGGCGCGGAAGGCAACCGCGAGTTTCTGCTCTACGCGCGGCGGCCTCAAACGGCGGTCTCCGCAACTCCGCGAGAGGGCGAAGTTGCGGAGGAACCAAGGCGCATGAGTTAGCCGATCTCCGCGGCCTGCTAGGCTAACTTCGGATTTGGGCCATATTTGTTGGCTTCCGGATCGCTGTCCAGCACCATCAGCACAAGAACGATTATTCCGCCGATGAATGGAATCAGCACCAGCAGCATGAACCAACCGCTCTTGCCGGTGTCGTGCAGGCGGCGCACAGCGACCGCCAGACTCGGAATGAGGACGGCCAGGCAATAGAGGCCGTACAGACCCAAAAAGACTGGGCCGATGCTCTCCCTGAGCGCGATGCCCGGGATATACAGCACCAAACCAATCACCATGTTGAAAAGAAAGAACATCCAATACTCTTTACGGCGCGAGCGTCCGCTGAACTCGGCGAATCTCTTCCAGGGCAACAAATACCACTCCATCTTCGTCCTCCGTTTCCGATCTTCCATCAAGTACCTTGGCAGGGGTGCAGTATCCACTCAGTCGGCTGGCCGCAATGCCTGGGATTTGCACGAAGTTTTCCGGCGCGCTGCCAATATACAACCAATGGCAGTGGACTGGCGAATGAAATCTTTTCCCCCCATTCCTGGCGCCTCGCCCAGGCGAAATCGCTGCCCTGCCGGAGTCGCACCACCGGAGCGGAGGGCAACCGCGAGTCCCTGCTTTACGCGCGGCGGGCTTGACCCTCAGAGGTGTGTGCCGCAGCCGCTGCAGAATTGGGATCCACTCTCCATCTGTTTTCCGCAAATCCTGCAATAAACAAGGGGATTTCCGCCAGTGAACGGTTGCGCCTGCGCGCCCAGCCCCATCGAGGTGAAACCCGCGGTCCCGGCCGCCGCCCCCGGCAGATCAGGATACTTGGGATTGGGACCATATTGGTTGGTTCCAGGTTCGCTGTCCTGACACATGAAAACGATCTGGATGATGGCGCCGATGAATCCAATGAATGGGATCATGCCAACCAGCATGAACACCAGCAGCAACCAGCCGCTCTTACCCGTGTCGTGGAGCCGGCGCACGCCCACGGCCAGGCCCGGAATGATGCCGGCCAGCACGTAGATGCCGAGCGGGACAAACAAGATGCCCCCGTAGTCCTCTGAAATTGCGAGTCCCACGCCTCCGATTGCAGCTAGCGCGAGAATGGCCAAGAAATTGAAGAGGACAAACATCCAATACTCTTTGCGGCGAGATCGTCCATCGAACTCGGCGTACTTCCTCCAAACCATCAAGTACCAATCCATTGCACCCTCCAATCCCCATTGAGCAACCAGCGAAATGGCGCAGGCGCTCATCTCACGCGTACGTCCGCCCGCACAGCCGACGATCGGCGCCTACTTTTCGACGTTGAGCCAATATATACGAAAAGACCCGATTCAGGCATCAGGTTTTGCGCGCCGCCTTTCGGTGGATTCTCTCTGTCTTCCCGCGGCAGTTATGCCGCAAGCGCAGATTGGCCCCGCCGCATCCGGTCCGTTACACTGATACGGCATGGTTCACGTCGCTATTGTCTGCAAGTCGCAGAAGGAAGAGCTGGCCCGGCTGCTACCGGAGCTGATCGGCTGGCTGCGCCGGCAAGGCTATGAGCCGCTCCTGGACCTGGAAGGCGGCCGCTACACCACGGTTGCGCCGGCCGTAGACCGCACTGAGATGCCCTCCTGGGCGCCGGGGCTGGTGATCGTTCTGGGCGGCGACGGCACGCTGCTATCCGTGGCGCGCATCTTTGCCGCCACTGGCACGCCCATCCTCAGCGTGAATCTGGGCTTTCTCGGCTTCCTGACCGAGGTGCGCCTCGCCGATCTCTATTCGACGCTGGAAGGCTGGCGCGACGATCGCCACGTCCTCGATGCGCGCATCATGCTGCACGCGGAGCTGTGGCGCTCGGGCGAGAAGCACGCGGCCTTTCGGGCGCTGAATGAGGTGGTGGTCTCCAAGGGCGACATTGCCCGCATGGGCGACTTCACCGTGGAGCTCGAGGGCAAGAGGGTAGCTCGCTTCCGCGCCGACGGCGTCATCGTCTCCACCCCCACCGGTTCCACCGCCTATACGCTGGCCGCCAACGGCCCCATTCTTACCCCCGATGTGGACGCGCTGGTAGTCACACCTATCTGCCCGCATCTGCTTACGCTGCGGCCCATCGTGGTGCGCGGCGACGCCTCGCTCACCGTCCGCATCGAGGGAGTCGCGAATCAGGCGCAGTTGACTGTGGACGGCCAGCAGGCCGTTGCCCTGCAATTGGGCGACGAGGTGCGCTGCCGGCGCTCCCACCACACCGTCAATCTGGTCCGGCTGAGCGAAAGCGGCTTCTTCGAGGCTTTGCGCAGCAAGCTGAGTTGGGGCGAGCGGTAGAGCCGCACCCTTGCCGTCCGACGCCGCTCGCTGCGGCGAACAGCGAAGAAGGGGTAGCTCGCTCTGCCCCAACCGCTGATTCCGCCCCGTTCATTGCGCCGCCGCAACCGAGACAATCTTCGGATCGCCGTAGAGCTTGCGCAGGCTCTCGGCGCGGGCGGTCGAGTCTGCCGGCGCCGGGGGCGGTGCGACGGCCACAAACCAGGCCCAGCCGGCGTGCTCTGTCAAGGCCGCGGGCAGCGGAAGATTGCCCGTCAGCTCGACGCCGATGGGCTTTCCCACGGCGGTCTGCTCCAGAAAGCGGCTGGCCTGAAAGTAAGGCTCGACCCGGTTTAGCCGGATCTCGATCGCATCGGTGTAGAGCAGGCCAGGGTAGAAGTCGCTGAGCGTTCCCGCCCCGCTGGACCTGAAGTCGGGCGCAGCGGCCTCCCACACCCACACCAGGTTGTGCAATCCGTCGTGATTCACCAGGCGGTCGAAGAGCTGCCGATAAAGCTCCGACGAGCCGTGAATGCCTTTGCGCCCCGCCCACCAGTAATCCTTGCCGTTGGACTCGGGAAGCGGATTCCACAGCACGGCCACTCCTGCAGTCTGAAACTGCCTGAGCGTTTCCGCGATCTCATCCACCTGCTGGAACCACTTCTTGTTCAGGCCGCTGTCCGGCGTGAGCAGCTCGTTCCATTCATAGTCGCTAAGCTGGGTGTGCCTGTCGGCGCCCGCGCCGTCGGTGGGGCTGTTTGCCCGCCAGTTCAAGCTCACCTCGGCGTGGGTCGTGTGCGCACGGATGGCCTCGCCGACGATGGCTTTGCGCGCATCCGCAGGATTCGCTCCGGTTGCCGCGCCGCTTATATCTGTGGCATAAATGGCAGGCTGTTTGCCCGTTGCTTGCACCACCCCGGCGGTCGCGGCGCCGGGGGTTGCGGGATCGTTCTCCTGCCCGCTCAGCACCGCCTCACCGGGCGCGACCGCCAGGCGCGCCAGCAGGGCCTTGGCTTCGGCGGTTGCGCCGGGGCTTACCGGATCGGCCTCCAGCTTGCCGCCGGTGCGCTCGGCTGTGGCCTTGCGGATGGCCGCCATGGGTCCGGCGAGCCGCGGATCGTCGCGGTTCAGCGAGCGAGGACCATGGTAAGCGGCATTGGCCAGATCGAGCGGGTTTCCCATCTGGATGAACTCGCTCCACGACATGAAGTAGGTCCAGCGCGGCTGTTGCTCCAGCACCTCGGGGCTGGGCAGCTCGCCCACCTCGGCCAGCGCGATGGGCTTGCCGGCGGCCAGCGCCAGCGCGTCGTCGTAGTACTTCTGCTTGAACTCGCCGTAAACGTCGATGCTGACCACGTCGGCGTAGCTGGCTCCCGGATAGTACTCCGCAAAGGCCTCGCCCTTGCTGCCGGGGTCGTTCCCGTTCCACACCCACACCAGGTTGTCCAGATGATGGACGTTGACGAAGCGGTCGTAGATCTGGCGGTAGAGCGCCGCCGAGCCGTCCTTGCCCGGCCGCCCGCCCCACCAGAACCAGCCTCCGCCCATCTCGTGATAGGGCCGGAAGAGCACCGGCACGTGGTCGTCGCGCAGTTGCCGCAGGTAGCCGGCGATCACATCCACCTGGGCGCACCAGCGGTTGTAAAGCGGCGTGCCCGGCGTGAGCAGCTCCCGCCATTCGTAATCCGTCAGATGGCCCTGCACGCTGTCTTTGAAGGTGACCGGCTCGTCCTCGGTGGGCTTGACGGCGTGCCAGGTGAGCGCGATGACCGCGCCGTTGCGGTACTGCCGCTCGACCTCCTCGATCATAGCTGGCCGCGAGAGCGTGGAATCTTTGTCCTCGCCGCCGGAGAAGCCGAAGTCCTGCCCAAAGAGACCCGGATACTTGCCCGTCAGGTCGTAAGCCATGTCGGTCCAGCGCGCGCCGGTATAGGGGTAGTTGTGCTGGCCGGTGATGGTGCCTTTGCCGGAGATGGAATAGAGATAGGCGAGCAAAGCGCGCGCCTCGGGGGTTGCATGGGGGTTCACCGGCTCCGGAGCCGTCTGCGCCCAACCGCCAACTGCCAGAGCGGCAGCCAGAACGCCCGCCGCAATCCGCATCATTCCCATCGTCTTCATCCGCATCGTGCCCATCCGCATCGCAAAGTCCCATCCTTTCCCGGTGCGAATTATAAATGTCCGCGCTTCCCCTAAGGGAGCGGCGCAGCAACCGATCTTCCGTCTCCTCCGTCAGCCCCGCCCGGCAGGCACAGGTTAAGGCTCCCAACCCAACGCGCACGAGGAGACGGATTCCGATCCGGCTTGTCATGCGAATCCCGCCCGTTTCCCCCCGCCGCCTCATCATTTGGCAAAAAGTGTCGTTTATCTCTGTGCAAACGTAGCGTTTGTCGGGTACGATGTCTCTTCGATGTCCAAACCAATCGATTTTCGTCCTGTGATACTTGCCGGCGGCAGCGGAACCCGCTTCTGGCCCCGCTCCCGCCGCGCCCGCGCCAAGCAGGTTTTGGCTCTCGACGGCGAACGCTCCATGATCCAGCAGACCGTGGAGCGGCTCAAGCCGCTGGCCACCTCGGCCAAGACCTGGGTCATTACCAACGAGTACCTGGCCCACGAGATCGCCGATCAGTTGAAGGGCGTGCCCGCCAGCCAGATTGTGCAGGAGCCGGTCGGGCGCAACACCGCCCCGGCCTGCGGACTGGCGGCTTTCCTCATCGAGAGGCAAAACCCCAACGCCGTGCTGGGGATATTCCCCTCGGACCACGTGATCTCCGACGAGCCGCGCTTCATCCGGGCGCTGCAAAAGGGCATCGCCGTGGCTAAAGCCGGCGAGAACATAGTGGTGCTGGGCATTGAGCCTACCCGCGCCGAGACCGGCTACGGCTACATCGAGACCACCGACTTTACGCGCGACGATGCCGCGCTGCACGTGCGCCGGTTCATCGAAAAGCCCAATCAGAACAAGGCCGGCGAGTTCGTAGCGGCCGGCAACTACTACTGGAACTCGGGCATCTTTCTGTGGTCGGCGCGCACCCTGGCCAACGCCGTCCGCGAGCACCTGCCGGAGACCGCTCCGCTGCTCGAGAGCATTGCCGCCGCCTACGGCACACCCGGCTTCGAAGAGGTCTTTCACTCCCTCTATCCCAAGTGCGAGAACATCTCCGTGGACTACGCCGTGCTGGAGCCGCGCTCCGCCAAGGGCGAGCACCTCTCCCGCCTCTACTGCATTCCGGCCGAGTTCAGTTGGAACGATCTGGGCTCATGGGCCTCGCTCTACGAGTACCAGCTTGAGACCCGCCTGCGCGGCGACGGCGATGGCAACGTCTCCGAAACCGAAGGCTACATGGCCATCGATGCGGCCAACAACTACATCTATAGCCCGCACAAGTTTGTGGCGCTAGTGGGCGTGGAGAACCTGGTCATCGTGGATACCGAGGACGCGCTGCTGATCGCCCACCGCGATCGCTCCCAGGATGTGGGACAGATCGTCAAGGAGCTTGGCCTCACCGGCAACACCGAACTGATCTGAGCCTGTTGCAAATCTGAACTTATCGTGGAGAGGTCTCGTACTGCGCCGCAGGCGCACGCTTGACCGCGCCATTCTACAGACGGCGGTCTTATCTCATTGTTTAGACTCAGTGTGAGGGAGAACGAAAGCCCAACCATGCCTCATCCGCAGATCAAGTTCGGCACCGACGGCTGGCGCGGTCTTATCGCCGACGACTTCACCTTCGCCAATGTGCGCGTCGCCGCCGAAGCCATCGCTGCCTATCTGCACTCCCGCAGAGGTTCTGCCGACGAAGACCCCGGCAAGGGGCTGGCGATCGGCTACGACACGCGCTTCGGCTCAAAGGCCTTTGCCCGCGCCTGCGCCGATGTTGTCGCCTCAACCGGCATTCCAGTGCTGCTGGCTGATCGCATTACGCCCACCCCGGCCCTCAGCTACGGCGTGCGCCAGCGCGGCATGGCAGGCGGCATCATGATTACCTCCTCGCACAATCCGGCGGAATGGAACGGCGTCAAGTACAAGGCCTGGTATGGCGGGTCGGGCAAGCCCTCCATCATTGCCGAGATCGAGTCATTTCTGGGCCGGCCTGTCGCCCGCACCGCGCAGCCAGCCACTATCCGTGAGGTCGATTTCCTGCCCGATTACCTCACGGCAATCAAGAACTTCACCAGCCTCGACGCGCTGGCAAAGTCGGGCATGAAGTTCGCCATCGATTCGATGTACGGCGCCGGCGGAACGATCATCTCCGACATCTTTGCCCGCATCGGCGTCGCAGCCGTGCAGATTCGCGGCAACCCCGATCCGCTCTTTCCCGGCATCAATCCCGAGCCCATCGAGCCGCACATCCGCGCCCTGGGCGAGGCGGTAGTGGCCAACGGCTGCCAGGCCGGCCTCTGCACCGACGGCGATGCCGACCGCATCGGCGCCACCGACGAGCACGGCGAGTTCGTCGATCCGCACAAGATCTTCTGTGTCCTGCTGAGCTGGGTGCTCAAGCGCCACAACGACTGGCCGGGCGCCGTAACCCGCGCCTTCAACACCACCAAGATGCTCGACCGCATCTGTAAGAAGCACGGCCGCCAGCTGATCGAGCACGGCATCGGCTTCAAGTTCGTCTGCGACTACATGCTGGAGCGGGAGATCGTGATGGGCGGCGAGGAGTCCGGCGGCATCGGCTTCCAGCGCCACCTGCCGGAGCGCGACGGCCTGCTCAACGCGCTGCTGCTGGCCAACGTGATGGCCGAGGAAGGCAAGACCCTAGGCCAGCTTGTCGCCGATCTCCAGGCCGAGTACGGCGAGCACCAGTACGGCCGCATCGACCTGCACATCTCCCGAGACGTCATCGATGGCGTCGTCGCCCGCGCCAAAGCGCTGCTGTCAGGCGACCCGGTCTTTGCCGGGATGCCCATCCTGCGCCAGGACACCCTCGACGGCGTCAAGTTCTACCTGTCGAATCCTGAAGCCGCCAGCAAGCCAAACGCCGCCGAGACCTGGCTGCTGCTGCGCGCCAGCGGCACCGAGCCCCTGATGCGCATCTACACCGAGTCCTGCTCGAAGGAATCCGTGGCCAAGCTGCTGGAATCGGCGCGCGGGTTTGCGCTGGACAAGTGAGAAGTCTGTGGAGCGTTTATGAAAACACTTCGGTTCGTCAAACCCGTTGCTGTGTTGACGATTTGCTTGGCGTTGTGTTTGATGCTGCCAGCGCAGGAGCAAGGATGCATTGAAACCTCTGCGCTGGGGAAAATGGCAGGGGCTACTTCAGTCGCAACGTTGAATGCGCGGAAAGAAAAGGCGGGTGACAGCTACCGGGCTCAGGTCGTCTACGCTGCTCGGATGATGGAGATCGAT
>JBEKCX010000016.1:0-15922 GCA_050014655.1 Occallatibacter sp.
GGGCCACGGCATCGTTGTAGGTGAGGCGGGGGAAGGGCGGGACAATGGCCTGCAGCTAGGCGGGGTCGCGGCCAATCGCCGTCAACTCCGCCGCCCGGTTCTTGAGGACGCTCAAGACGATGTGAGAGAGGAAGTTCTCGGCTAACTCAAGGAGGCCGTCGAGGTCCATGAAGGCGACTTCGGGCTCGATCATCCAGAACTCGGTGAGGTGACGTCGAGTCTTGGATTTCTCGGCGCGGAAGGTGGGGCCAAAGCTGTAGACCTTGCCCAGAGCGAGCGCGGTGGACTCGATGTAAAGCTGGCCGGATTGGGTGAGGAAGGCGGGGTCGCCGAAGTAATCGACGGGGAAAAGGGTAGAGGTGCCCTCGCAGGCCGCGGGGGTGAGGATGGGCGGATCGGTGCGTATGAAGCCGTTGGAGTCGAAGTACTCCGCCGCGGCGCGCATGATCTCGGCCCTGATGCGCAGGATGGCCGACTGGCGCGGAGACCGGACCCAGAGATGGCGGTGCTCCATGAGGAAGTCGACGCCGTGCTCCTTGAGGGTGATGGGGTAGGGATCGGATTCGGGGATGCGCTGGACGACTTGCAGGTCCAGAACGTCGAGCTCGAAGCCGCCGGGGGCGCGCTTGTCGGCGCGAACGCGGCCGGTGACGATGACGCTGGATTCCTGGGTCAGGCCTTTGAGGGCGTCGAAGACCGCGGGCGAGACGCTTTTGACGTGGGCAACGCCCTGGATGGAGCCGGTGCCGTCGCGAAAGATGGGAAAAAGCAGTTTGCCGCTCTCGCGCAGGTTGTAGAGCCAGCCGCGCAGGGTGACGGACTGGCCTTCATGCCGGCCGAGGGTAGCGATGGTGGCCACCGGCGGCGGGACAGACGCCTCTTGAGCGGGCGCCTGCGGTGCGGAAGAAGCCGCTTGCGCGGGCGGGATGGTGGGTTCTTCGGGCATGGGCTTCCCTCGCGGCCGGAATGTGGGTGCGCGGCCTAACTCCAGGATAACGCCGGGTGTGGGCAGGTCTCTTGCGGGGCTGCCTGGGCGCAATGGGTCAGGTTCCGAATAGGCGACAAACCGAGAACAGCAACACAGGACCTGAGAGCGCGAGACGACTTCTCTGAGCGCAGTGGCTGGTAAAATCTATCCTAGAGACTCTCGACTGGAGACCAGGAATATTGTCTGAGCGGTTCACACCTGAGGCGCGGGTAGCTGTTGGGATTGCCCACGCCATTGCCAGAATCTCCTCCTCACAGAAGATCGAGACGGAGCATTTGCTCCTCGCAATCATGCTCGAGAATCCTGCGTTCCTGAACCGTTTCCTGAAGACCAAAGTCACAGGCGATCCTATTTCCGAAGTGATTCACCAGGACTTTGCGAAAGGGAAGGGAATTTCCAAACTGTCGGAATCGGCGACACCGAAGCGTACCGAGGAATTTGAGCGCGTAATCGCGTTGGCGGCTGAAGAGGCACAACGGGCAGGGCGGGAGGCCATCGGCATCGACCATTTGCTCGTTGCCATTTTGCGTGAGGAGAATAGCACCGCAGCAAGAATCCTCCGCGAGCGCGGTGCGGACATCGATCTGGTCCGTATTCAGCTAGCGGCAGCGCCCTATGAGCCTCCGTCGGAAAAAGAGCTGAAACTCAGGGCGCTGAACAGGATGGTAAATCTGCTGGAAGATTCTCATCCCTCTGAGAGTGGCAAGATCGCTGAGATAAGAAATCGACTTGAGTGTTCCGACGGAGAAGATGCTACCGACCTGAGCGACGAAGTCATGGAGATAATGAGGAACAAGTCGTCGGCGGCGGGACAAGACACTTCGCCGGGTTCATCTAGTCGAACGACTGAAAAGGTGCGGAGGCTAGTATTCTTTGCTCAATTCGAAGCCAAACGGTCCGGTTCCTCAGAAGTAGAAACCGGACACCTCCTCTTGGTCATCCTCCGCGAGCAGAAGAACCGCTTCAGCCTCTTCCTGCCGCTAGCGGATTCGAGGGAGGCTGTTTGTGCGGAAATCGAGCAAGTTCTGCGGGCGGGCGGGAGTGCTTTGCCGGTGGAAGCCTTCCCCAAGGAGACAAGGCCGCCTCTCTCAGAAGAATGTAAGCGGGCTCAAGCCTATGCGCAGGAAGAGGCCGATAGGCTATGGTCACAACGTATTGGCTCCGAGCATCTGCTTTTGGGTTTATTGCGGGAAGAAGGCAGCTTCGCGGCTCGCTTCATGCGCAAATATGGCGCGGAACTTGAAAAGATTCGAGGGGGGCTGGCAACCTCATCTGGGCCAAGTCGAGCAAGTTCAAGCGAACGATTGCAGTAGCGAAGTTAGGCGCGGTGCCTTCTTAATCCGCTTCGAGCGTATCAACGGCACACCGGAAACTGACCCACCACGCGCCTGGCCGCTCGCTACCTGAAGACCACCATTCTCAGCCAGCCTTCCCAAACGTCGGACCAGGCGTGGGCGATCATGTTGGCGCGCAGATTCTTGCGCCATGCTGCCAGGGTTCCATAAAGCACGCCCAGCGCGGCGATCACCGCCACTTGCTTCCAGCCCTTGTAGCTGTGCATCAGGCCAAAGATCAGCGCCTGCGCCAGCACCGCCACCACCACATTGCCGCTGAGCGCATGAAGCTGCTGCTGCAGATAGCCTCGGGATTGTATCTCCTCGCAAAAACCGGCGGTTATCGAAACCAGTATCCAAAGGAAGATCTCAAGGGTGGTCTGCGGCAACATTCCGGCAACGGACTTTGCCTGATCCGGGCCGAGCAGCCAGACCACGCCATAAGCCGTTGCCTCCCACGTTATCCAGAATGGCAGCGCAATGGCCACGTCGGTGAGGACGGCCTTCCACGAGGTCCATCGGCCGCCTGAAAGGGTCGCCAGGTTGCCGCCTTCATAATGCACGCCGATCCAGCAGTAATAGAGAATCCCGAAGTTCGCGAGGATGCTGATGAAGTAGCTTGCAATCGCCTGACTGTGGTCCATCAGTTGGCCTGCGCCGCTGGCGGCTCCCGGCGCAGCTTGCTGAGACTGAAAACCCGAGGCGGCAAGGTAGGCCACGATGAGGAGATAGCCTGCCAGGTGAAGCCACGATGCAATCTTCCGCGGCTTTTGGCGGTCTGATGGGTTGCGGGCCGTCTGCAAGTCGTTCGCCGGGGCGAGCATGTCCATGGCTTTTCCCTTTCCGGAGCGGCTTCGATCCGAACAAATGGTATCAAGGTGACGCGCGGGATGCTCACGGTTCGGGATGAAAGGCTGGAAACGCGGATGGGAGGTGGAGATGGCGGGATGAACCGGAGCTGGACCAAAGGATCGACAGGATGGATATTCTCTTCGCTCTGGCGAATACAATGCGGGCAGCAGGCCAAGTCGATTTAACGGCACAGAAAACTCTTTCGATGTGGACAAACTTTTGCCGGCAGGTGCATCCTGTTTGTATGCGGGTAGGAGGAGTGAATGGGCGAGCCGGCAGGGGCGAAGAGCGAGGAGATGCACAAGTCCCAGGTGGATACGGAGACTGCGGAGCGGTTCATTGAGGAGAAGCGGATCGGGGAGCGGATCAGGCGGCTGCGGCTCAAGAAGTCGATGGGACTGGTGGAGCTGGGCAAGCACGCGGGGCTGTCGGCGAGCTTTCTTTCGCAGTTGGAGACGGGGCGAGTGGTGCCGACGCTGAGGAATTTGTCGCGGATCGCGATGGTCTTCTCGAAGGATCTTTCGTACTTCTTTGAGAGCGAGCCGCAGTCGATCTTCAGGATTCACCGGCAGAAGGAGCGGGTGCGGCTGCCGCAGACCGGGGTCCAGCCGCCGACTTATTACTTTGAAAGCCTGGGCTATATGGTTCCCGACCGGCACATGGACCCCTACTTTGCCGAGTTTGTGCCGCTGGCCGGGGAGCTGGAGCCCAAGGCGCACATGCACGCGGGATTCGAGTTCCTGTACGTGCTGGAGGGAGAACTGGCGCTGCGCCACGGGGATCAGGAGTGCGTGCTGGCGGCGGGCGACGCGGTTTACTTCGACGCCGGCGCGGCGCACTCCTATCGCTGCGCGGGGCAGAAGCCGGCGCGGGCCATCATTGTGACCATGCACCAGCCGCCGGCGCAGCCGATTCCGCTCAAGGCGGCGGGCGCCGTGACTGCGGCGGCGAAGACCGCGGCTGCCGGGCCGTTGAAGGCGAATGGGGCGGACGCAGCAGGCGTATAGCTTGCTGGCGTTCGGGCCACGCATTATAAAAGGGCGCCGCTTTCGTGCAAGCTGCGGTTGCTGTGCTGAAACAGTCAACCAAAGCTCAAGGAAAGGAACACGCAGATGAAAAGTGTGCGATATGTCGGGCTGGACGTCCGCCGGGACACGATTTCAGCCGGGGCCGCCGCAGGTTGACCATCCGCTCCGCTTCCCGTAAACTAAGACATTGCGAGGGATGCGGCGCGATTGCATTCTGGCCCGCAGACCACCCTGAGGATTAAGGAAGATCGATGGCAAATCATGTATCGGCGCTCAAGCGCGCCCGGCAGACCGAAACCCGCACCGAAGTGAACCGCGCCAACCGCAGCCGCGTGCGCACCAGCCTGCGGGCGCTGCGCGAGGCCCTCGTCAAGGGCGACGTGAAGGCTGCTCAGGAACAGTATCGCGAGACCGTCTCCGCCCTGGACAAGAGCGTGCAGAAGGGCATTCTGCACGACAACACCGTCTCCCGCTACAAGAGCCGCCTGAACGCGCGGCTGAAGGCCCTGTCCACCGCCAAGGCGTAAGCCGGAGCGGCCCGGCGAGGCTCACGAGGAATCCGAGTTCAGCTCGAACGGCCAGGGGCGACCCCGGCCGTTGCTGTTTTTTGGAGCCTGGAAGACGGAACGCGAATCCTCATGGCACCGGGTCCGAGGTGCCCATGGGCACGCCTGGCCGGCAGGAGATCACGCGCCGCATGCCCATCCATCCGCCCTTTGCAATCCCGTACTTGCGCACCGCTTCAACGGCATACTCGGAGCACGTTGGCTTGTAGCGGCAGCGGATGAACTGGCCTGTGAATGGATGAAGATAGCGATGATAGCCGTCAACCGAGGCGGCAAACAGGCGCACGCTGACCTGGTTCCGCGGCGGGCGCAGCGCATCCGCCCCGAATAGAATGGCCAGCAGCAGAATTGCCGCCAGCCAGAACTTGCGGCTCACGATCCGGCCCCGCAGTGCGGGCATCGCACGCTGGCCTGCAGCCGCTTGTTACCGCAGTTGGGGCAGGGCACGGTGTAGCCCTGCGGGCGCGCGAGTAGGAAGATCACCAGGCCGATCAGTCCCAGGAAGAAGACCAGAAGCATCCAGAGAATCCCATCGTCCATGCCGCGGGCCTTGGCATCGCGCGCAACCCAGACCAGCAGCGCGACGTGCAGGGCCGTGAGGGCGATGAGGAAGAAGAGAACGAAGCCGCAGCCTCCGCAGGCCGCGCAGCCGGCGGCTGGATTCGGCGAGTTGTCTTGCGCAAAGCAGGCAGCCGGAGCGAACAGCGCAAGAACTGAGAACAACCTGAGAACCTTGATCGGAGATGGCATAGCTTACCGGCTTTCCGAAGTGCGGCGATATGGCTTCCCATCCTAGCCGTTCGCCGCGCCGGACGCAAGACCGAAGCGCCCGGATTTGTGTCGATCGCCACAGCGCGGATCAGTCATCCGGCATCCCAACCAGCGTCCATGCGCTCCGGGAATAGAAATGGTAGACGGTGCGGCGGTCAACGACCGAATCGGCCAGCGCGTCGTGGTCCAGGCGCAAGGGACGAGGCTTCATGCCGGTCTGAGCTTCTCGAACCTGGGCCGGCGATGCGGGGTCGATGCCCCAGTTGAAGCCGAGAACGCCGGTTGCATCGTGGGCTTGCAGGCGCTGCGTCTCGGGCGTGGAGGCCAGCACTGCAAGCTCGGCTGGGGCGCTAGAAAAGAAGACCAGCAGCGAGACCGTTCCATCGGCCGAGCACAATACGGCCCAATCGGAGGAACCGGCGCGCTCCAGGCTGGCATGAATCACGTTCTCCGGGCGGTGGGCCTCGTAGGTTTGCGGAATCACGCAGCCGCGCCGGCTGAGCAGGGCTTGAACCGCGGCGGGAAGCTCGGGGAACGAGCTGACCGGCAAGTGGCGAATGAGATAAGGGGTTGGGTGGCCGGCGACGAGGATGTGGCCGGACTCCGTGAGCTGCGCAGAAGGCGGCTGCTGTTGAGCCGGGATCGGTGCGGAGGCGGAGAGCAACCCGCCCAGCAACCAAGCTCCCGCTCTCAAACCAGCTCGAACCATGGCAATCACTAGTAGCCTGCTCAAGGCTCCAGAACACGCCAATCATCGTCGCACAATTCTGCGCGTCCATGCTAGTTCCGCAGCGGCTTGCCGGTCTTCAATGTGAAGGCGATCCGCTCCTGCGTGTTGCGCTCAGCCGAAACCAAATCCAGCAGCAGGTTGGAGATTCCGGTGCTCGCCAGGTGCGCGGCGACGCGCGAACGAGCAATGGCCGGGCGGCAAAGCCGGAAATGGAAGTTGCGACCGGGGAAGTCGTGCCCATGCCAGTTCTCCCTGCGTGGGCTGAGCGGGAATCTCCCCTGCCACGCGGAAACCATCGCAGCATACGGCGGGATGAGGGGCGCGGTCAAGGAGGGGGAATGCGGCGGCAAGACCGCCCAGCGTCAAAGCTTCTTGCGCAGATATTCAAACACCAGATACCCGATCAGCGCCGACACCATGGCGATGGCGAAGTTCGTCCCTGTAAGAATGTCGTGGAGGGCGAACGCCAGGCTCTTTCCGCGCCCATTGGAAGCCGTAAACTCCCCCATCAGCAGATTGGAATAAAACAGAAAGACGATGAACGCAACCTCGATCACAGCCCGCCAGAGAGGCGTGAGGCGGCGGCGATTTCTTGCGCTCTGCACCATGGAGTCTCAATGGTATCAAGAATCGAGCTGTGCCCGCCGCAAGAGCGAACGCAATCAGTATTCCTTGCGCTGCAACACAAGCGCCGACGCACACAGAAAAACGCCGGCAAGCGCTAGCGACGCCACAATCGGAGCCCACGGAATGGGCGCGGTCAGCGGATAGGAGAACAGAGTCATGCCGCGCAGCGGGCTGACCCACGAGACAACTGCGAATCTGGACTGCAACAGATAGAACGCGATCCAGCAGAAACATGCGGCGTAGAACTGCCACATTTCGTCGAGCACACAGGCCATCAGCACCGACAGGGCATAGACGGCCATGGTGCAGGCGATGGCGCGCGCAATGTATTCGAGAGCTTGTAATGCGCTCACGCCTTCCGGCCGCTGGAAGAGAGTGTACCCCGCCATGACGGCCACCAGGACGCCGGTCAGAAGCGCGCCCAGTCCCGCCCGCACCAGGAGCAGCCGCCGTCGCGAGACCGGCAGAGACAAGGTAAACAACATGGAGCCGTGAAATCCCGAGGTTACGGCGTACGTCGTTTGGCTGTTGACGCCGGAGCCGGCCAGAAAATTTGCCGCAACGATGTAAAGAAGCACCGAGCCGATGTGAACCGCCATCCATATCCTCGAGGCGAGAACTCCCGGCGGCAGCCGGAAGCCGAAAAAGGGCAAGAAATGAGGCGCAAACCAAAGCAGAACGATCGATCCGAGCATAAAAACGAAGCGCCAGCGCGTTTCAAGCCAAGCCTTGTACCAGAGCATTACTCCCCCCTCACATGATCCAGAAACAGTTCTTTCAGCGTTACGGGACGGACTTCCAGCGATGTCGGCCCGAGCAAGCGCGCCCGCTCCACCAGACCATCCACGTCCCCATGGGCAAGCAGCGACGCCGTCCTTCCGCGCTGGCGCAGATGATCGATGCCGGCCAAACCGGCCAGCTCGCGCGGCGGCGTTCCATCGAAGACCAGAAGGATTCGCCGGTAGTCGGATTTCAGGTCGTCGAGTACGCCATCGACCACCACCTGCCCCTGGTCGATGATGCAAACCCGGTCGCAAATCTGCTCCACCTCCGCCAGTTGATGCGACGAAAAGAAGATCGTGGTTCCGTCGCTGGCGGCCAGGTCGGCAAGAATCTGCAGCACGTCCTCTGTCATTGCCGGGTCGAGGCCGCTGGTGGGCTCGTCCATCAGCAGCAGCTCCGCGCCGCGCGCCATGGCCAGCAGCAGCATGAGCTGGGTGCGCATTCCCTTGGATAGCTTCGGCACCGCCTTCTTGCGCGGCAACTGGAAGAGATCGAGATACTTTTCCTCGAGATCCCGCCGCCAGCCGGGAAAGAATGGCCGCGTAAACCGGATCATCTGGTCCACGGTCATGAAGGGGTAAAGCTCTTTGTCCTCGCTGACAAAGCCCACACGCCGCCGCGCCGCAATCGAAGACGCCTCCGAATCGACAGGCTCGCCAAACAGCCGGATGCTTCCCGAGTCCCGCCGCAGCATCCCCAGCAGCAGTTTCAGCGTGGTGGTCTTGCCCGCGCCGTTGCGGCCCAGAAAACCGCAGATCGATCCGCGCGGCACCTCCAAATGGAGGCTCCTCAAGGCTGGCTTGCCGTCGTAACTCTTCGATAGGCCGTCAGCCACAATGATAATGTCGTTCAATTGCCCCTCCGCTCCGCGGCCGCATCGTCCTGCAACCGCGAAATTCCGTCTTCAAAAACCCGGCGAAGCTCCGATTCCGACAGGCCGAGAGCCAGTCCCTGCCCCATGGCCGCGCGCAGAACCTCGCCCGCTTTGCGAATCCCGGCGGCCTTCGCCGTAGACGCGCCCCGCTCCGCTACATAGGCGCCCGACCCGTGCCGCACCTCGATGAACCCTTCGTGCTCCAGTTCGCGGTATGCCCTGGCCACGGTATTGGGATTCATGGTCAGCTCCTCGGCAATCTTGCGGATCGTCGGCAATTGCTCGCCGCCGCGGACCGCCCCCGTCTCCACGGCGTGCTTGATCTGCTCCATCAGTTGCTGATAGATGGGCACGCCGGACGAGAAGTTGATGCGCAGGTTCATCAAAGTGTCTATTATACTAATACACTATACACAATCCGAAGTCAAGTCAAGCGAAATGGAAGGGGGCCAAGGCGTCTTGATTCCTCGGCTGTCCTTCAACAAAGTGGTTGTAGCGTCGGCTTCACGCGCTCAAGCAACTCTTTGCGGTGGGAGCAGGGGCTCCTTAGGGGGCGACCGGAGCCTGGGGGGAGTTGTCAGGCTCCGGGCCCGCATCGGCTGTTGCGGCCGAGTCTTCCGGCTTGGCCGGAATCTGCTCCGCTTGAATCTGGTCGATCTCCTGGATCAACTGCTCCAACTGCTCCCGCTTGCGGGCGCTCATATCGAGGAAGCGGATGCCTATCAGGCGCCGATCCCGATCATGGACGGCCTGGATCACGCCTCCCAGACGGAAGGGCAGCCCTTCCAGGAAGAACTCGGTCTCGACCCTGGTGTAGATGCCCACGGGAAAACGCTCGTCGGTGCGGATGCGGCAGCCGCCCATGCTCAGGTCGAGAATGCGCCCGCTCAGCTTGGACCCGACGTTGATGAGAAAGACGACAACGGTGGTATCCACCTCGTGGCGGGATTGAGTGCGGCGCTCGCGCTTGGCATTCTTGGCGGGCCGCTGGTGAGCCTGGGCGAGCGGGGGCGGTTGCGGCTGGGGAGCATTGGCGAGCGGGGGCGGTTGCGGCTGGGGCGCATTTGAGGTGACGGGCAAAGGCACAGCCGCCTTGGCGGGCTCGGCAACGGGCCTCTTGGGTTGGAACGCTGGAACCGGATCGGCGGTCTGCTTGTCCTGGACTTCAAAGGGCGCAGCCCAAAGCTGGTCGAGAAAGGGCAGAGGCTCAGCCGGCTCCTTGGCCTGCATTTGGGCCTCTTGCCGGGCGCGTTCTTCACCAGCATGCTTTTCCTCGGCGACTCGCTCTTCCTCGGCTTGCTTTTCAGCAGCCTCTTTTTCGCGCTTGGCGGCGATCTCCGCATCCAACTCGCGGAGCACCTCAAAGAGCTCGTCCCTGCGGCGGGTTGGCAGGTCGACGAAGCGGATCCCAACCAGGCACCGATGGTCCGCCCATTCGATGGAGCCGCCGAAGCGGAAGGCAATTCCCTGAACCCGGAAGGTGGCCTCGACGCGGGTTCCGCTGCCGGCCGGGAGGCGCTCCCAGAGTCTCATCCGGCAGCCGGACACGCTGAGTTCGACAATGCGGCAGCGCACGCGATCGCCGCGGCCCACCAGCAGGAGCGAGGCTTCCTCGTCCAAAGCGCAGCGAGGCTCCATGCGGCGCTCTGGACCGTGCGCCGCCTGCTCCTCGCGCGCTTGTTCCTCATCCATGGCCCGCTCCGCCCCATAATCAGTGCCCCGCGATCAGTTCCCAGGGGCGGCTGGCAGCGGCTTCCACGGCTTCCCGGCCCTTCAACCGATCGTATTCATGCAGGTCGCTGGTGGTTCCCAGCGACTGGTTGGACAAGCTGATTCCGCCGGCCAGTTGCTTCAGCTCCTCGCTGAACAGGTGAATGGCCTGCAATTGGCTGGCCGATGCAGGCAACTCAAATTTGGGAGTCTTAATGAACTTCTGGTAGCCCCGGTCAAGCAACCGAGCCACCTTGCCTGCGATCAGCGCCCCCGGTTGCTGCGCAAAGGCTGCGGGCGCGGTCTCAGCCGCATCCTCGCCGTGGGCGGGCACAAGAACCGCCCCCGCCCCGTGCTTGCTGACCAGAACTGCCCCTGCGACTCCGGCATAGGGGGTTACATCGAATGCATGGTCGCGCAGTATCTTCAGCGTGTGATCGAAGTCCGGATTGCGGGGTTTTCGGGTCAAGGCCGCTTCCCGTCGGAGAGGATTCCGAAGTGGCTTTCGGGGAGAATCCTCTTGCTTCTTCAATCTTGCACAATCGGAGGGCGGGCCGCAATTCCCCATGGAGTAGACTCGGCACAAGCCAGACTCGCCTTCTCCGGGCCTGATTCCGCCGAAAGAGGCCTCTGAAGCGGCTCCGGGAGCAACCATGAGTGTTCTGCGCCTCACCCGCGCTACGTACCACGCCATCCGCGCCCACGGCGAGCAAGCCTGGCCTCACGAGTGCTGCGGCGCGCTGCTGGGCAGATGCACGGTCGAGGGCTGGCAGGTTGAGGCCGCCGTCGGCGCCGAAAACATCCCCAGCGGCTCCGCTCATAGCCGCTACAGCATTGCTCCCGCGGAGCTGGTGAGGATCGAGCGCGAAGCCCGTCGCCGGGGTCTCGGCATTGCCGGCTTTTACCACTCCCACCCCGACTGCCCGGCGCAATGGTCCCCCACAGACCTGGCCGAGGCTCACTGGCTCGGCTGCTCCTACGTGATTACCACGGTCGCCCAGGGCAAGGCAACGATCACCAACTCCTTTCTGCTGGCCGGCTTGAACGAGGCAGAGAAGCGGTTCGAAGAGGAGACGGTCCAGGTGGACGATGAAGGCCTGCGATCTTCGCCGGGCCGGTCAATCGATTGCGGCTAGTGTCCCGCGTCAGAAGTTCATCCCGCGAGTGAGGAGTACAACCGCAGGTCCTTTGACTACGGTCGCCGCAGCGACCTCCGCTCAGGATGACATCATTGTTTATTCATTGGAATTTGGATTCGGGACACTAGGTCGCGCCCGCCGCGCGCACGGCGAAAAAGGGGTCGGAGCGAAACCGGGGTCATTGCGCCTTGGTCGCGGGCATGCCGGAGGAGGCCTGGTTCGAGGACTTTGCAACGCGGGCGTCTATGGCGGAGAAGTCTCGCAGCCTGGACCGCCTCCTGCGCTCACGCCGTTGTCTGAGCAGAACGGGCTTTCTGCACAACGGACACTCCCAAGGATAGTAACCGAAGAGAGGGTAGACCCTTTTTTGCAGGAAACTCTCCCGCATCACGCGGCGCATTTCGGTCCCGCATTTCGTACACTGCATGCCAGTTCTTCCCGGTTGGGCGGCGATGGAACTCCGGACGGCCCAACTCACCATTTTGCCATTTCCCGAAGCAACCGCTTTTCAGCGCGCCGGCCGTGGCTGCCGAGGCACTGTTGAAGAAACAACTTCCCCTTACCTGAAGAGATTTGCCTTCGAGAAGCGCAAATCACGGTCCAACTAGCTACTCTATCGAATCGAAGCGCCTAAATAAAGAGAATGTACAACGAAGTGTGCATATAAAGGTAACCGCGCGGCCCGCGGGCGGGGCTGCCACGCTGGGGCGCGGCGCTGCCGGCATCTTCAATGCGCGCGCAACTCCCGCAAGCGGGCCAGCCGCTGCCGCGCCAGGTCCGCAACCGCTCTGGCCAGGGTGGGGGAGGCGTTCAGCGACGCGGGCCGCTCCAGGCGGATGCCGCGTTGGGCTGCGTAGCCGCGAAAGAGAATATCCACGTCGTAGAGAATCTCGACGTGGTCGCAAAGAAAGCCGATGGGCTGCAGGAGGAGGGTCCGGAGGCCCTCGGCGGCAAGGGTATCGAGGGTCTCCTCGACAGTCGGCCCAATCCATGGCCCGCCGCTCATGCCCTGGCTTTGGAAGGCAAAGAACCAGCGGGGAATCCCAGGGACGCGCGCGGCCACCAGAGCGGCGGTGCGCCTGGCCTCCTCAGCGTAGGGATCGGCGCCTTCTACGGGCTGGGGGACCGGCTGGCTGTCCGGGCTCGGACTGGGCACGACGCCCGCCGCGGAAGATTGGATGGTGCGGCTGGGAACGCTGTGGGCGGTAAAGAGCACGGGAACGGCGCAGCCCGCCTCCGCGCTGAGCTTGGCAAAGGCCGGACGGAGGCGCTCGGCGAAGGCCTCGATGAGCAGCGGATGCTCCGCCCAGGCCTCGGTGAAGTCGATGCGCAGGCCGGCGGCCTCGGCCTCGACGGCGCGGCGGTAGAGGCCGACGCTCAGGCGCGAGTTGTGCGGCGCCATGCACAGGACCGCAACTTCTTGAATGCCGTCGGCGCGCATGCGGCGAACCACATCGGGAATGTAGGGACGCCAGTTGCGCATGCCGACGTAGACCGGCACGGGCGCGCCCCCGGCTGCCAATTCAGCTTCGACCAGGCGGCCCTGCTCAAGGGTGATCTCGGTGAGCGGGCTGCGGCCGATGAGGCTGTAGCGGTGCTCGATCTCTTCGACCACCGACTGCGGCAGCGGGCGGCCGCCGACCACGTTGCGCAGGTACTGGGGAATCTGCTCGACGGTCTCCGGGGTTCCGTGGGCCAGCAGCAGAACGGCTTGTTCAGTGCGCGGCGGTTGAGGCTCAACTATCGGCAATGGCAGTCTCCTTGTAGGAATGGCCGGGCTATTTCGGAAGCGGCAGTTCAATATGATTGAAATTCCAAGCAAATCGAATTCTCTCTACGATCTCACCTCTTCTCTGCCGGTCAACGCCAAAATCTGTGAAATCGAATTGAGCCCAAAACAACAAGTTTAAGAAGACGGTTTTTTGATTTGCCTTGACCTCGCAGATGAAGTCCATAGGACTATAATCCCAAGTCTCCGCCATCGCGACAAATTGTGCCACAGCATCTTTTCCTTTGAGACCAAGTTTATCCGGAATGTGCCCTTGAAAGCCCGGACCGAAAAACCCTGCATTGAGGCTGATCAGCCCCTGGATCGAAGTATTGAAAACTTGAAGCTGTTCGGCGGGAATCCAATATTCGATATGAGTTGCTGAACCCACGGTATGCGCCTCAAACCCAGCCAGGAAAGCGTCAGGCACTTCAAACTTTGTTACGTATCCGCCGAAGCCGGAGACTGAGTCTTTAGTATTCCAGTCTCGCGCTATATGGGTTGCATATTCGATGTTCGCCACAGGATAGAAAATCGGCTGATGGGGTAACCGCGGCGGGAACTCTCGCATTTTGGAGTCCCAAATTAGAGCAAGTTCATTTAGGCCGACAGGCCGAAAGAGAATTGTCATTGTTTTTGCCCGCTCAATGTCTCGTATACCAGGGGCTAAAGCCCCAACCAAAATCTCTGCATCTTAGCGACGCGACTAAAGTCGCGACCTGATACAAAACTTCCTCTGCCCCAATCTGTCAGACAGCCTCCGACCGGAACTCTTTGACCATGCGGACGACGGCCTGGACGCTTTCGATCGGCGTGCCGGGAACGATGCCGTGGCCAAGGTTGAAGATGTGGCCGGGACGGCCGCCCGCAGCGCGCAGAATCTCGTGGACGCGCTGCTCAAGGACTTCGAGCGGCGCAAAGAGGGTGATGGGGTCGAGGTTGCCCTGGACGGCGTGCGAGTGACCGACCGCGCGCCAGCCCTCATCCAGGGGCTGCCGCCAGTCGAGGCCGATCACATCGGCGCCGGTGGCGGCCATCTGACCGAGCAACCCCGCCGTCTCCACGCCGAAGTAGATGACCGGCACGCCCATCTGCTGCACCGCGCGCACCAGGCGCTTGGAGGCCTCGAAGGCGTACTCGCGATAGTCGGCAAGCCCCAGCGAGCCCACCCAACTGTCGAAGATCTGGATCACGTCAGCGCCGGCCTCGACCTGGAGGCGGCAATACTCTGTCAGCACCACCACGATTTTGTCCAAAAGGTTGCGCCACGCAGTGGGCTCGCGATACATCACCCGCTTGGTGTGGATGTAATTTCTGGAGCCGCCGCCCTCGATCATGTAGCTGGCCAGCGTGTAGGGCGCGCCGCAGAAGCCGATGATGCCCAGGCGGTCGCGAAAGTGGCTGGCGACCTTCTCGATGGCGCGGGCCACATAGGCCAGGTCGCCGGCGCGATCGGTGCGCAGCGCGCTAACGTCCCCGGCGGTGCGAACGGGATGGCGGACGACCGGGCCTTCGCCGGCCTGGAACTCGAAGTCGAGGCCCATGGGTTCGAGGGGCAGCAGCAGGTCGGCGAAGATGATGGCCGCGTCCACGCCCAGCTTTTCAGCGGCGGTGATGGTGACTTCGGCGGCCAAATCAGGCTGCTTGCAGATCTCCACCAGCGTGTGATGCTTGCGCACCTCGCGGTACTCCTGCATGTAGCGCCCTGCCTGGCGCAGGAACCAGACCGGCGTGTGGTCCACGGGGCGGCGCAGACAAGCGCGGATGAAGCGGCCGCCGTCGAGAGTCGGTTCGGGGATGGTTTCGGCGGCGGGGTTTGGATCGGTCGGATTCATACAGAGATGATTCTACAATTGACCGCCTTGAAAGAAACTGCTAAGTTGTTTCCCAGCCTCATAACCAATGAAAACGGAGCGCTCAAATGTATAACTCTCGTATCGGCGGCAGCGATGGGAACTGCCGCGTTAGGATCGCATTCCACTTGTTCGCAACCATCTTTTTCGCCTGCTGCGCGCTAGCGCTTTTGGGCGCTCCGGCTGTTGGGGCCGCGCAGGACTCGAAGCCTGCCGCCCCGCCGACCGCGCCCTCAGCCGGCAAGGCGCTGGTTTGCATTTACCGGCTCTCGAAGGCCGTCGGCTCGGCCGCGCACGACAGCCTCTTCGTCAACGGAGTCTTTCTGGCCGTCCTGCTCAATGGCGAATACGATTGCGTGGAGGAGCCGCCGGGCACCGTGGTCGTCTCAGGAACGCCGAAGATGTATTACGGACCCAGCGTGATCATGTCCAGCGCCGCGGCAATAACCGACGCGCAGAAGAAGGAGAACGAGAGGATCCGCTTCGAGGCGGAGGCGGGCAAGACCTATTACATGCGATGGACTTCAGGGATGTTTGCAACCGGCGTCAAAGTTACCGCCGTGGATGAAGCGACCGGAGCCAAGGAGATGAGCAAGCTTCATGTTTCCAAGCCGCCCCAGGCGCCGCCAGACGCGAAGTAAGAGGCGAAGCGAGGTTGCGCCGGCGGCCGGCAGGAATCTGAACGGATTCTAGCTGGCCGCCGCCTCGGCGCGATGCCAATCGCGCAGACCCAGCACGGCCAGCGCCACGAAGCCCGCATAGAGCGCTGCCGTTGTCCACATATCTTTGTAGAGATATTCGCCGACGTAGACTGCGTCCACCACAATCCACAGCCACCAGTTTGCCGTGTGCTTGCGCGCTTCCCACCAACTGGCCACGAGACTGAAGACGGCGAGAGC
>JBEKCX010000017.1:0-15710 GCA_050014655.1 Occallatibacter sp.
CGGGATTCTCCTTGACGTGTGCTTGGCGGCTCACCTCTCGGAGTCTCTTGGATGGACTCCAGCAAATGTCAAACTGCTACTGCCACCCCGGCAGAGCCGGGGGAACTCTCGCTACATTAGACACGATGGAAGGCCCGAGTGTCACAAGATTCGTCCGAAAGTGTTGCGGCCGGATTGCACCCACCGAATAGCCAGCCGCTCACCTGGACCGCGCAAACGGCCATTGCCCCAACCGCCGCGCCCGGAACCCATAGATCAGCGTGCCCGAGACCGCAATTCCCGCCGCCACCCCCAGCCCCTTGAGCGCGTGGCTGCGGTTGACCAGCATGAAGACGAAGCCCGCCATCGCCGCGAGCGGCGGCAGGGGATACAGCGGCATCCGGAAGGGGCGCTTCAGCTCCGGCCGCTGCGCCCTGAGCAGCATCACGCCCGCGTGCTGCAGGGAGAACTGAAGCAGGATGCGCGTGATCACCAGCATGGTAATCACCTGGGTCAGCGAAAAGAAGCAGAAGCAGGCGGCCGCCGAGCCCAGCGCCACCAGAGAGCGGTGGGGAATGCCGTGGCGGGGATGGACCGCGGCCAGAAAGCGGAAGTAGTTGCCGTCGCGGGCGGCGGCATAGGGCACGCGCGAGTAACCCAGCAGTAGCGAGAAGACCGAGGCAAAGGCCGTCCAGACGACCAGCGCGGCCAGCAGCCGGCCGGCCCATTGCCCGAAGGCCGAGCGCGCAATATCGGCAACCAGTTGCACGCGAACCATCTGGCTGTCGGCGGCGTGGGCCGCGGAATCGCGCATGGAAGGCAGCGCGGCCAGGTTCATGGCCACATAAAATGCCGCAACGAAGAGCAGCGAAAGCAGAATGGCGCGCGGAATGGTCCGCTCCGGCCGCCGCACTTCGCCGCCCAGAAAGCAGATATTGTAGTAACCCCAGTAGCAATAGGTCGTGAGCAGCGTGGCCTGAGCCAGTCCCAGGCTGGCGACGGACCAGGAGAGCGCGGCAGCAGCCGGCATCCGCCAGCCGTCCGTGGCCGCCGCGTGGGCAAAGCCGGAGACGATCACCCCGGCAATGGCCGCCAGCACACCGGCAAAGAGCAGCCAGGCCAGGCGCGTGATCGAGCTCAGGTTGCGATAGAGCAGCGCGGTCACCAGCAGGCAGGCTCCGGCGGCGGCAAAGCTCGCATAGCGCAGGGTGGAAAGCGCTGCGATGGGAGCGCCGTCGAGCCCCGGCCAGAACCAAGCCAGAAACCCCGAAAGCCCGATGCAGCCCGAGGCGATCGCCAGCGGCGCGGTGAAGCTGACCTGCCAGACGTAAAGAAAGCTGAGCCAGTTCCCTGCGCCCTTCGGGCCGTAGATCTCGCGCAGAAACGCATACGAACCGCCGGCACGCGGAAAAGCCGCGCCCAGCTCGGCCCACACCAGGCCGTCGGCCACGGCGATGGCCGCACCCAGCACCCACGCCCACACCGAGAGCCGGTAGCCCGCGGCGGCAATCACCAGCGGCAGGGTGATGAAGGGCCCCACCCCAATCATCTCCAGCATATTGAGGGCGACGGCCGAGCGCAGACCGATGCGGCGCTGCAAAGAATCGGCGCTTGCGGAGGTGGGCGGGGGCTGGGACATGATGCGTCGGCGCTCCCCGGATTGTACACTGACGGGAAGTATGGTTATCACCGACAGAGTTCGCAAACTTTACGGATCGGCGCTGAGCGCGGTCCTCACCGGCCTGATTCTTCTGGGCGCGCATCCGCTTGCCGCCCAACTACCGGCCCCGCAACCTGGAGACACGGCCGCCGAGCTTGCGGCCGTTCCCTTGCCCGAGCCCAGCGACGTTGCCCTGCCCATCGCCGAAGACCGCGGGCAGGCCGCGCTCGAGCAATCGCTGAAGCGGCTGGGCACAACTGCCAGCGTACTGATGATCGTGGCGCATCCGGACGACGAGGACGGCGCGCTGCTCGCGTACCTCTCCCGCGGCCTGGGCGCGCGCTGCACGCTGCTCACCCTGACCCGCGGCGAGGGCGGCCAGAACGCGATGAGCGCCGACAGCTACGACGCGCTCGGCCTCATCCGCACCAACGAACTGTTGAAGGCCGACGAATACTACGGCGCCAAGCAGCTCTGGGGCACGGAGGTGGACTTCGGCTTCTCGAAGACCCAGGAAGAGTCGTTCGCCCGCTGGGGCCACGATCGCGTGCTCTACGACGCCGTGCTGGCCGTCCGCCGCGAACGCCCGCAGATCATCGTCTCCACCTTTGTCGGCGGCATTACCGACGGCCACGGCCATCACCAGGTCTCCGGCGAGATTGCGCAGGAGGCCTTCAAGGCGGCGGGCGACCCCAAGGTCTTCCCCGAGCAGCTAAAAGACGGCCTGCAGCCCTGGCAGCCGCTGGCGGTATACTCACGGACCCCCTTTGCGCCAGTCAACGACGGGAAGATGTTCGACTACGCTACCGGCAAGTGGGCGCCGGCTCGGTTCAAGAACTACGTGACCGGCGAGTGGAGCACGGACGTACCCTCGACCGACGTAAGCATTCCGGTGGGCACGCTGGACCCGGTTCTGGGGCGCAGCTACATGCAGATCGCCCGCGAGGGCTGGGGCGAGCAGAAGTCGCAGAACGGCGGGGCGAATCCCACGCTGAGCGGCCCGGCGACGACGAGCTATCATCTGTGGGCCGTGGCTCCCGAGGCAGCAGCAAAACCCGGTGAAATTACGACCAATAGCGACCTCTTCCACAACAGTCGGGTCAATATCGACACCTCGTTGGCCGGCCTCGCCAGGTTCGCTGCTCCGAATTCACCCGAGACAACCGATTCACCTGAGATACTTAGTGCGCGACTGCACCGGTTAGACCTGGATCTCAAGAACTTCCAAGCGGAACGCCCCGGCCTCACGGAAATCGCGGCTGCCCACAAGCTCGCTGCGATCTATGACGACGCTCTCATCTTGCGGAGAGCGTGGGTTGCTACCAATATCGGCGGTTTCAACAAGCCGGGTACGGACATGGGCAACCCGGAAATCAAGGGGAAAGCCAGCTTTTCATTTGAACTCAACCTCAAGATCGAGCAGTTCCAGGCGGCGTTAAGGAACCTGGTTGGTCTGGACATGGTGGCGTTCAGAACAGGCACGTCTGGAGCGCAGACCGGCGGTCCGTTCCGGGGCGGCGCGCCGGACGAGACCCCGCGCAGCGTCTCTCCCGGCGAAGAGTTCCGGGTGCAGGTGCATACGTCGCAGGCCACGGCGGAGACCCGGCTCAACCGGGTCTGGCTGGAAAGCCGCAGCGGCGAGCCGTGGAAGAACGAGAACATCACCGGCGCCATCGACCTCGCCGCGCCCACCGCCGACCCGATCTTCAAAGTTCATGTCCCGGAGAATGCCGAGCCCACGGAGCCATATTTCATGCGGCCCGACACTGAGCAGGCGTACTACGACCTGACCGAGCTGGAGTACCGCGAGCGATCCTTCGCCCCCTGGCCCCTCGTCGCCTGGGCGGAGTTCACCTTCGACGGCCTGCCCATCCGGGTCGGCCAAGTGGTGCAGACCATGCAGCGCGTCCTGGGGCCGGGCGGAATCTACGAGCCGCTGGTGGTCACGCCGGCTATCGGCGTGCGCGTGGACCCCGAGGCTCGCATTCTGCCGCTCAACGGCTCGGCGCTTCCGGTCCGGGTCACGGTCCATGCGCAGGCTGCCGCCGACGGCACGGTGGAGCTAAAGCTCCCCGCCGGATGGCGCTCCGACCCCGCAGAGGCGCATTTCCATCTGGACAGCGCCGGAGATACGGAGCCGATCCTGTTCTCCGTCAAGCCAACCGGGCAACCCAGCGACAAGAACCTGTCGCGGGGCGCTCCGGCTGCCGCCGAATCCGCCGCTTACACCATTCAGGCGGTCGCGCATTACGCTGGGCGCACTTATCAGACCGGCTGGCAGAGCATAGGCTACCCCGGCCTGCGCCCCTACAACTTGTACAAAACAGCCCAGTTGAAGACCCGCAAGATAGACGTGAAGCTGGTGCCGGGATTGCGCGTGGGCTACATCATGGGCAGCGGCGACCTGGTTCCGGAGGCCATCGAGGCCTTGGGCGTCAAGCCACACATTCTAAACGAACAAGAGATAGTTTCGGACGACTTTTCCACGTGGAACATTCTTGTAATCGGCATCCGGGCCTATTCCGTGCATCCTGAGTTAACCCTGGCCCAGCCCCGTCTTGAGCAGTTCGTTCGCCGCGGCGGAACGCTGATCGTCCAGTACCAGAGCGGCAACTTTCCTGCCCCGTTCCCGCTTTCCATGGGCCACGCCCCGGAGCGGGTGGTGGACGAGACCGCCCCGGTCAAGCTGCTCGATCCCGCCAATCCCCTGCTCACGTGGCCCAACGCCATCACCGCTGCCGACTTTGACGGCTGGGTTGAGGAGCGCGGCCACTCCTTCCTCGCTTCCTGGGACCCCGCCTACACAGCGCTCACCGAGACGGCCGACCCCGGCCAAGACCCGCAACGGGGCGGCCTCCTGGTTGCCCATCCCGGCAAGGGAACGTATATCTACGCCGCCTACGCGCTTTATCGCCAGCTTCCCGAGCTGGTTCCCGGCGCTTACCGCATCCTTGCCAACCTGCTCAGCGCCGGAGAGAATACTCCGGCGAACACAGATCAGCCGCCAGCGCCGCGCCCATAAGCATTCGAGCGGTTGATCGTGGCCGGACGCTTCTTCCTCCCCAAGGAGCGGCTGCTCCTCAACCCTCGGATGGAGAAGAAACTAGGCCAATCGGCGGTTGCCGCTCCCGCTTCGACCCTTCATGCTCAATAGACCGACATGAGAAGGCTTCCCCTTTCCCTCTTCCTCCTGCTGGCTACGGTGAGCGTGTATGCGCAGGGCGGCCCCGTCCCATCCGCGCCGGGCACTCCCGCTCCAGGCGGCTTCTTCAGCCGCTGGCTGGCCCGCAGCTCGGCCACTCAGGCCAAGCAACCCGCCTGGGCGGTTCCGCTCATCACCACCTACACAGGGCTTATCCAGGTGGCGCGCACGGACATCGTGCACCAGATCACGCCCACCCACACCAACACCTGGAACCTGGACAACAGCAAGGGCCTCAACCTGGTTCCCTGGGCCAACACCGAGCTGGCCGTCGATCTGCCGCCGTTCATCAGACACAACCTGCCGGCCCCAGCCTCGAGCAAGGATGGATTCGGCGACCTTTCCTTCCTGGCCAAGTACCGCATCGCCAGCGGCAGCGCGCAGCACGGCAGCCACACGCTCAGCGTCTGGGCCCTGACCACCGTGCCCACCGGCAGCTACAAGAACGGCGCGGCAAGCGCGAGCGTCCAGCCCAACCTGGGCGGCGGCAAGGGCTTCGGGAACTTCGATGTGCAATCGGCGATCGGGGCCACGCTGCCCACCGGCAGTCCGGCCATCGCCGCCACGGGCCGCCCCGTGCTGTGGAATACGGTGGCGCAGTACCGCATCGGCAAGCTCTTCTGGCCGGAGTTCGAGAGCAATGCCACCTTCTACAAGGGCGGCGCTAACGACGGCAAGACCCAGGAGTTCATTACTCCCGGAATCATCGTGGGCAAGTGCGCCTTGCACCCCTCCGATCCCAAATCCCGCCCCGGCCTGGCCTTCGGCGCCGGAATGCAGATCGCCACCAGCCGGTTCCACACTTACAACCACGAGCTGGCGCTCACCGCCAGGTGGATCTTCTAAACCCATGCCGCCGATTCTCTTCCGGGGCGCCTTGCCTTCGATTGCCCATTGGCAAATCAGCCGATAGCACATCGGTACATTGCGCAATCGCCCTGTTAAAATTATGTGAATTCGTCAAGCATTCATAAAACTCTGCGAGTCTTGGAATCGGAAGCGGCCGGGGAAAGCTCCGTTTGCGCGGGTTCATTCGCCGGTTCGCAATCTTCCTTCCGCATGGCCGGCAAAAGCGCGGTTCGGCTTCATTTCAAGGTTTCGGAGATGCGGGAGCGCAAGGCGTTCGCTCCGCGAGCGGATGCAGGCACCATTCAACCTGATTTGAAAGGAAAAAGAGAGGCCCAATGAACTTCAAGCTCAAAACAGCTGCCGCCGTAATCCTGGCAGCCAGTCTAATTGCCTCATATGCGTATGCCAGCGATCCACCTGCGCCGGCCAAGAAGCAAGTTGCCAAGACGAAGGCCAAGACGCCTCCGGCCGCCACGGTCGAAGAGCAGATTAAGGCCCTGCGCCAGGAACTGGAAGGCCAGATCAACAGCCTCAAGAACGACCTGGCCGAAAAGGATGCGCAATTGAAGAAGGCGCAGCAGGCGGCAGCCGATGCTCAGGCCGCCGCGGACCGGGCCGCAGCCGCTGTCTCGGCCCAAAACCAGGCGGTGACTGACAACACGGCCGCCGTCACCACCCTCCAGACCACGGTTACCGACCTCAAGGGCAATCAGGCGTCGCTGGCCTCCACGGTCTCCGACGAAACCGCCAAGATCAAGGCGTCCATCGCCAATCCCACCGCGCTCCACTACAAGGGAATCACGCTGACGCCCGGAGGCTTCGCGGCGGCTGAAACTATTTGGCGCTCCAAGGCCACCGGCGGCGACATTCCCACCGCTTTCAGCTCCCTTCCCTACGAGGGCGCGGATGCCTATTCGCTCAGCGAGTTCTACGGCACCGCCCGCCAGTCACGCCTCACCCTGCTTGGCGAGGGCAAGACCAGCTGGGGCACGCTGCGCGGCTATTATGAGGCCGACTTTCTGGGCACCGGCACCTCCTCCAACAACAACCAGTCCAACAGCTACGTTCTGCGCCAGCGCGTCGTCTATGCCCAGGCCGAGACCAACAGCGGCTGGAGGTTCGCCGGCGGGCAGATGTGGTCCCTGGCCGCCGAGGGCAAGAGCGGCATACCCAGCGCCCCAAGCGACATCGCGACTCCGCTGACCATAGACCCCAACTACGTTCCGGGCTTCGTGTGGACCCGCCAGTACGGCTTCCGCATCGTCAAGAGCTTCAAGACCGCTGCCTTCGGCGTATCGGCTGAGAATCCGCAGCTCCTTTACACCGCGTCCTTGGCCGGAAACACGCCCAATGCCGTCCTGGGCAGCGTGGGCCAAAACGGCGGCAACTACAACGCCACCGTCAGCACCGTCGCGGCTACGACCTACGTGCAGAACTACAAGAACGCGGCCACCCCGGTCACCATCGGCGGTACCGGCTATACGGTCAACACGCCGTATCCCGTCTACAACACCATCGTCGCCAACACCAACATCTCCAACTACTCCTTCAACATTGCGCCCGACTTCATCGTGAAGGCAGCCATCGATCCCGGCTGGGGCCACTATGAGATCTTCGGCATCATCAGCTTTGCACACGAGACGGTCTACCCGAACGTGACCATCGACAGACTCAAGTTCGGCGGCCAGTCGGACATCACGGCGGGCGCCAACATCGGCGGTCTCTATCCGGCGGCCAGCGCGGCCGGCTCGATTTACGACAGCATCGTCCTCGGCGGCGGGGGTGGCAGCCTGCGCGTCCCCATCATCGCCAACAAGCTGAGCTTTGGCGTGAAGGGCCTCTTCGGACCCGGCGTGGGCCGCTACGGCGACAGCACACTGGCCGACGTGACCGTCAACTCCTGGGGCGGGCTTGCCCCCATCCACAACGCCTCCGGCCTGTTTACGCTTGAGGCCAACCCGAATCCCCGCCTTACCCTTTACCTGAACTACGGCGGGGACTACGCCGGCCGCGAGGATTACTCGACCCCCGGCGCCACCACGCTGGGCGCGCCCTCCGCCGCGCAGAGTACGGCTGGCGCTTGGGGCGGCCATTGGACCACAGCAGGCTTGGCGCAGCAGCCCGTGGGCTACGGCTCGCGTTTTCTCAGCAACTCCAGCTGCAATACCATTGCCAACCCCGGCCTGAACGGCAGTTCGACCGGCTACTACCCCGGCGGCTCCTGCGGCGCCCAAACCCGCGACGTGCAGGAGATGACCGGCGGCTACTGGTACGACATCTACAAGGGCGATCGCGGCCGCCTGCGCCAGGCCATTCAGTACGGCTACGCGGTCCGCGAGGGCTGGTCGGGGGTATCGGGCATCGGCGCCAAGGGCATCGACAACATGTTCTGGACCTCCTTCCGCTACTACCTCCCATAGCCCGCGAACCGTCCGGTTCAAATGCGGCAGAATGGGCAGCCTTCGGGCTGCCCGTTCCTTTTGGGTAGCTGCGCAAGCGGTCCCGAAGAAGCTCAGAACCTGGCTTCGAATTCGCGAAATCGGCGTTCGAGTTCCCACTGGGCCGCGGCCTTTTCGCTGCCGTCCAGGAAGGCTCTGCAGGCGGGGGCGGGTTTGCCGGAGCCGAGTGGCTGGCCCTTGCAGGGAGCGGCGGGCGAGGTGAAGGCGTCCGGGGCGGCCCACAGGCTGGGGCCGGGCAGAAAGTCGTGTTCCATGCCGGTGCGGGCGAGCTGCTTGAGATCCTGATAGGTGAGCCGGTAGTCGAGCGCCGCGCGAACGTACTCGTGGGTGATGTCGATGCGGCTGACTCCCTCATCGTCTGTTGAGAGCGCGACCGGAACGTGAGCGGCGCGATAAAGCGGGAAGGGGTGGTCGGCGCCCTTTATGCCCAGAATGCCTTCGTTGGAGCTGAGGTTGATCTCGACCATCACATGCTTCTGCGCCATCTCCTTCAGAAGGGCCGGGGCATCGTCCTCGTACATCACGTCAACGCCGTGGCCGATGCGCTCGGCGTGGCCCAACTCGACCGCCTGACGGACATGGAAGCGCAGGCCCTCGGGCGGCACGAGGCCAGGCACCAACTCACCGGCGTGCAGGCTGATGTGGACCTGCGGATAGACGGAGTGAAGATAGTCGAGCATCTTCATCTGCAGCGTATAGTCGCGCATGGCGATGACGCCGTCTTCGGGCATGACGAAGTTGATGCCCACAAAGCCCGGTTCGTGAGAGTCCATGGTGGCCTGAATCGTCTCAAAGCCGAGCAGCGTCTGAGCGAAGACCTGCTGCGGCGGCGCGCCGCGCGAAACCTGGTAGATGTAACGAACCTCGATCTGGCAGGCGGGCGCGGCTTGCGGGGTTCCGCAGCGCTCGATCCCGCGGCGCTCGGCCTCGGCGGAGCGGACGTCGTCGCGGCCGGCGGCCACTTCGTCGCGCAAGCCTTGGGCGATCAGAGATTTGCGAATCCCTGCAAAGTCAGGTTGAAACTCCCCTGGCGGAGTGCCGGCGGATTTCCGCCCCCATCCGCCCTGGTCGGCGATGGTCTTGGCACGGGCGAAGGATGGCGTCACCATCAGTTCCAAGTATTGCTGGTTCTGAGCGGCGGCGCGGCTGGCAACCTCATCCACCCACTCTCCCATATGCATCTTGCTCAGCCCGCCAAACCGGCCAAACGTGGAAAAGAACTGGTCGTGGCCGCTGAAGCCGGAGGTGGGAACAAAGCCGCGCATGGAGAAGGAGTCGATGAGCCGGTCGTAGAGAGCCTGGTCGGCGCCGCTCAGATTACCGTAGAACCGGCGCGCGGGTACGGCTGTTGGCTTGTCACAAGGAGGCGCGGTAAAACTCAGCGCCGTGGGGTCCACACACAGGCCGTCCTCGCCCGCATCGCGGACGAGAGTCTCCGCATACACGGCCCCCGAGAGATGAACGTGCAGATCGGCGCCCTTGGGAAAGCCCTCAAGAAAGGCGCGCAAGCTCAGCGGCCCGCCCTGCACGGCGGATTGGTAGGCGCGGGCGGCGCGGATTTCCGGCTCGGGAGCGCGTGAAGAAGGCGTCTGGGCGCATAGGGCGGCGGTTGCGGCGAGCAGAAGACAGGCGAAAGAGTAGGCAGGACGGCGCATGATTGCCTTCCAGTGTAGAGCAGGGACCAGCGGCCTGGGGAGGCTTGGAGCAGCCGGGTTTGGCGCGGAGAATGGGAGTTGCTATACTGATTGAGTTGTTGCGGCGCGCTCCGCGGCATTCGCCCGCCTGTTTTGGCGGAGCCGGAATCCGCGCGGAGCAAGCGCAGCGGTTTGCACTGAGGCCAGATAGCTCAGTGGTAGAGCGCGGCCCTGAAAAGGCCGGCGTCGGCGGTTCAATCCCGTCTCTGGCCACCACATTCTAAAGAACTTAGCGGAAACCAAAGAGCTGAGGTTCTAGCTGCGGGAACAATACGGGAACATCCCAGAGCGATGTTCTGTTTGTTCCCCTTCTCTTGCTTCATCTGCTTCCAGATTTCGTGAGCTGTGCTGCCGGTTCCGGCGATGCGTTACCGCCCCAGTTTGGCATAGTGCTCGGTCATCTTGATGTTCGAATGGCCGAGAATCTTCGCAAGCTCGTAAAGATCGCCGCCATTCATCATGTACCAGGACGCAAACGTCTAGCGGAGATCGTGAAAACGAAAATCCCGAATCCCCGCCCGTTCTTGCAGGTCTTCAGAACTTCCTTCCACGCGCAGCAGATGGAAGAGGCGCAAACGCTGGCCGGGTCCACCAGACAGTTTTGGGTGGCGGCGCTCGATCCTGACTAGGCCAGCGCTTAAGCCCAACCCGCCAGCCGACTTCCCCTTTTGATACAATTCCTGCGGGTTCTTGTGCCGCGTGCTTTCTGTCGTGAAGCCTGCACCGCGTACAGCGACTGGATGCCCGGCAGGGTGGCATCATGAGTACGTTCGATCGGCGTTCTCCGCTCATTCCTTCTTCTGTTCTCCTTCTGGCTTGCTCGTTGTTCATCGCAGTCTCCACCGGGGCTCAGGATTTGCCGCGTTCTTACGTGCAGCCGCGCATCGCCGGAGTCATTGACGAGTCGTCGCTCGTGACCCTGCACGGCAACACGCACCCGCTCGCGCAGCCAAGGTACGACCAGGGGCCGGCGCCCCTCTCCATGCCGGCCAACCGCCTGCTCCTGGTTCTCGCGCGCAGCACGCAGCAGGAGGCGGACCTCCAGACCTGGCTCCAATCAGTGCAGGATGCGAACTCACCGAACTACCATAGATTCCTGAGCCCCGACGAGTTCGGCAAGCGCTTCGGCGTCGGCGACGCCGATCTCCAGTCGATCCAGGCCTGGCTCGCGAGCCACGGATTCGCCGTGAACAGGGTCGCCAAGGGGCGCATGGCCATTGAGTTCTCCGGCTCGGTGGGCCAGGTTCAGAGCGCCTTTCACACCTCGCTCCACAGCTACATGGTTAACGGCGAGCAGCACTGGGCCAACGCCACCGATCCGCAAATCCCCGGCGCTCTGGCTCCCGCCGTTGCAGGCTTTGCCTCTCTTAACAACTTCAAGCTCAGGGCGCAGTACGTCCTGGGACCAGGCGGCGTCTTCGATCCCCAAACGCGCACCATTCGTCCCGCTTATACCAATGAAGATATGTACGGCGATTACTACATCTACCTCGGCCCCGCGGACGCAGCCACCATCTACGACACGCCCACCACCCTCAACGCGAACTTCTCCGGCACGGCCTTAGACGGCATTGGCGTGACCATCGGAGTTGCCGGAGACTCCAACATTAGCGTGACCCAAAACGCCAACTATCGTTCCGTCTTCGGGCTGGCCCCGAACCCAGTCACGGTTGTGGTCGACGGCGACGACCCCGGCGAGAATAGCGATTCCATTGAGGCATACCTCGACACCCAGGTCTCTGGAGGCATCGCCCCCAACGCCAAGGTGATCCTTTACACCGCCGCCGGCAACTCCTTCCAGCAAGGGGTTTACATCGCCATCCAGCGCGCCCTCGATGACAACCAGGCGGACATCCTGAATGTCAGCTTCGGCGAATGCGAATCGGCGCTTGGCGCCTCCGGCAACCAGTACATCCTGAATCTGTGGGAACAGGCAGCGGCACAGGGCATTTCGGTCACAGTCTCTTCGGGCGACAGCGGATCGGCCGGTTGCGACGACCCGAATACGGAAACTCAAGCTTCGCAAGGCCTGGCTGTGAATGGTCTCAGCGCCACGCCCTACAACATATCCGTGGGCGGCACCGACTATGACATCCTATACAGTAACTTCCCCACCAGCTTTACCACTTATGTTGACATCACCAACACGCTGCCCAACCGTCGCAGCGCGCTCGGCTACATTCCCGAAAAGCCCTGGAACGACTCCACTTATCCCAATCTCAGCATTGCCCAGAACGCGCCTATCTATTCCTACACCGGAATCTCGGGCGACAACGATATCATCGCGGGTGGCGGCGGCATCAGCTCGATTTACCCTGTGCCCGCGTGGCAAGCCGCGTTCGCCACAGGCGCGGGCCGCAACCTGCCTGACGTTTCTTTCCAGGCGGGTAACGGATTCTACGGCGCGCTCTGGAGCATCTGTACCGACCAAGTCCCGCTCGGATATGCGGACTGCGCGACCGGCCCCTTAAGCGCCGGCTTCTATCTCACCGGCATCGGCGGCACATCGGCGTCGGCGCCCGCCTTCGCCGGCATGTTGGCCTTGGTGAAGCAGAAGACCGGCACTCGCCTCGGCCAAGCCGATTACGCGCTCTATGCCTTGGCCAAGACCAGTTACTCCACCGTCTTTCACGACGTCGCCACCGGCGACAATTCCGTCGACTGCGTGGGCTATTCACCCGGTTGCGCCGGCGATGTGGTCGGCTACTACTTCATGACCGGATACAATGCCACGACCGGATATGATCTGGCCAGCGGACTGGGAAGCGTGGATGCCGCCCAGCTTGTAAGTAACTGGCCCGGTGCGAGTTTCATCGCCACTTCTTCGTCCCTCCTGCTCAACGAAGCAACCGGCCCCCTCAACATTACTCACGGCCAAAGCGTCGCCGTCAATGCGAGCGTGACCGCCGCCGGTGGCACACCCTCGGGCAATATCGCGCTGGTTGACAGCCTCAGTCCAGCAATCCAGCCGAACAGCGAGGGTATCGCGGAATTCGCACTGATAAGCGGATCTGCTGCCGGCACGACCAACTCCCTTCCCGGCGGCACTTATCAGATCTCGGCTCACTACGGCGGCAGCGGCACGTATGCCCAGAGCGACTCCAACGCGATTTCCGTTGCCGTCGAACCCGAAAGCAGCACCACCACTCTCAAGGTCGTCGGGTATTCCGACCCGGCAACTGGGAAGGCCGCGACCACTCCCTATTACGGCTTCAATTATGCAATCGACGCGCAGACTTATGGCAACAGTGCCTCGGCTGCAAACTCGAATGGCGCCGCCACTGGCGTCATCGCCTTCCAAAGCCGCGGCACAACATTTGGCACAGCCGCGCTGGCCAACAATAGCGTCGCCGAACTGCACACAGCCTTGCTCCCGGGCGGTACCGACAGTCTCACCGCCGTGTTCCCTGGAGACGCCAGTTTCCTGGCCAGCACCAGCTCGCCCTATCCCTTCACGGTTGTATCGGCGGTTACGACTCAGACCGCGCCAACCTACGTGTTATGGAACGACAGCGCCGTTACGCTCTACGCCACCCTCTCGACCGACAGCGCCGGCGCGGCGCCCACGGGCACGGTGACCTTTCGGAACGGATCGACAACGTTGGGGTCCGGGCCGCTGACGGGTACCGCCGCCGTCGGCGCTGCGGCTGCCTCGGGCTCTGCCAGTTTCGCCTCCGGCCCCCTGCAGCCGGGAAACTATAACGTCGATGCCGTCTACAGCGGCGATGCCAATTATGCGGGTTCAACATCGCCCGCGGTCTCTTTTACCCTCGCAAAGGCCTACACATCCATCACGGTGACGCCCTCTTCCTATAACTTCCTTTCCAATCAATCGCTGCAGGTAACCGTCACGCCAACTCCCCTGACCGGCCTGCCGTTGCCTACAGGGTCGGTGACGGTGTCCTACAATGGCAACCCAGGCGTTGTCATGCCGGCCGTGAATCTCGTCGGCGGAACCGCCACAGTGACCATCCCGGCAAACTCCCTGTGGGTCGGGGGGAGCGATGCGATCACAGCCAACTACAGCGGGGATGCCGTTTTTCAGCAGAATACCGGTACCACGTTCGTTACGGTGCGTCCCTCCGGCACGATCGCGCCGACGGTAACGGTAATTCCGCCCGCCACGGGAGTGACTTTTCCGTTCCAGGTTACGGTTGCGGTGGGCGGGCCCAGCGGAGATCCAACCGCAACGGGATTGGTGACGCTTTCCAGCACCGACCTAACCGCCTATGCGCAATCCGCGCAGTTGATCAATGGCCTGGCTACCTTCACCATTCAAGGCGGCGAGAGCGGAACCCACACGCTGACTGCAACCTACCCCGGCGACTCCACCTACACCAGCGGCAGCGCCACGGGCACCGTGAGCGTCTTTTTGGGAGCGACAATCGGTTTTGCGCCCGCCAATCCATCCACCGCCGTCAATCAGCCCCTGAATGTGACCGTCAATGTCGCCGGTCAACTGTTCTCGCCAACGCCGACCGGCACAGTGACTCTATCGAGCGGGAGCTACTCCTCGTCGCCGGTCCAGTTGACCGCCGGCTCGGCCGGCTTCACCATCCCGGCAAACACGTTGGCGGTGGGCAGCGATACTCTCACCGCCTCGTATAGCGGCGACTCGAACTACCTCGCCGGGAACAACACTGAGACCGTCACTGTGACTGCGCTCCCGCCTAGTCTTACCATTGTTGGTACGGCAGTCACAGTTGCCCCCGGCGCAACCACTGGAAACACCTCAACTATCACCTTGACACCTGCCGGCGGCTTCACCGGCAGCGTGGCGCTGACGGCCACCGTCACCTCCAGCCCCGCCGGCGCTCAGTATCCGCCTACCCTGAGCTTCGGTTCAAGCAGTCCGGTGACCATTGTAGGAACCAACGTGGGGACAGCATACCTCACCGTCTTCACCACGGCGCCAACAAGCGGGGCGCTCGTCTATCCCAAGCGCCCCGGAGTTTTCTGGTACGCAGCCGGTGGCGCAACTCTGGCCTGCCTGCTGCTCTTCGGCATCCCGGCGCGTCGGCGTAGGTGGCGGACGATGCTCGGAGCGCTGGCGCTGTTCGTGGCGCTCAGCAGCGGCGTCTGTGCTTGCGGCGGAGGTGGTGGTGAAGGAGGTGGTGGAGGAGGAGGCGGGGGTGGAGGTGGCGGAGGCGGCATTGCCGGCACCACGCCGGGCTCCTACACCATTACCGTGACGGGCACCTCAGGCTCGGTCACGGCTACCTGCCTCGTCGCCCTCACCGTGCAGTAGCCGTTCCAGAATGAGATGGCCGCGCCCCTTCCGCGAGGCGCGGCCGCAAAAACCGGGGCTTCAGATAGAATTGCGCTCTTTTCACCATTGCTCAGGTCGTAGGGTCTGGGGCACAATGCCGACTTCAGGCTCCGCTTCGGCTGCCGCCAACGAAGCTCCCGCCGACGCGGTTACGAGTTGGAAAGCGAAGCTACTGGAGCCGCCAGCGGCCAGTCGCCGATTCCGTGCTCCGCACTGAAGTTCTTCCATGCCACCACAGAGAGTGTGCCGTTCCTGATTGATCCGATGACCTTGGCTGGGTCAACGGTGGATGCCCCGTTTTCGAGAGTTAAATAACCGGGCTGGGCGATCAGCTTCCAGCCGTTCTCCAGCAGACAGAGCGCAAGCACACAGAACAGGACATCGTAGGCACTCGCGATGCGCTGCGATTGATCGAGACGGCCTGTGGATCGACTGGGAAGCAGTTCTGTGACAAGACGCGGATCGAGCACGAGGAGGGTAAGCGTATGCCCATCCCCTCTGGACTGGGCTTGTGTTTGCCGTAGACGATGTTTGCATGGGATTGTCTGGGGATCGGATACGCCGGAGCATTGCAGAGAAACGTCGGATTGTGGGACTT
>JBEKCX010000018.1:0-15498 GCA_050014655.1 Occallatibacter sp.
CCTGGCGCGACCTGACCGATGCGGCGCGAGAAACGGTGCTGCGCGGCAAGGGCAGCTTCGTGGGGGTTTGGGGGTTCTTTGCGCAGATGGAGCGCAAGAAGTACAAGTTGCACGTGCGCGTAATGCTGAGCAAGTATCGCGGCTACGCCGAGTGCCCGGACTGCCGCGGGCAGCGGCTGCGCGCCGAGGCGCGGTCGGTGCGGATCAACGGGCAGAACATCTGCCAGGTGACGGCGCTGACCGTTGCGCGGGCCAAGGAGTTCTTTGCGGCGCTCAGGCTGACGCCGATGCAGGAGGAGATTGCCGGACCGATTTTGGAGGAGGTGCGGCAGCGGCTGAGTTTTCTGGACGCTGTCGGCCTGGAATACCTGACGCTGGACCGGCTGGCCTCGTCGCTCTCGGGCGGCGAGGCGCAGCGGATTCAACTGGCCACTTCGCTGGGTTCGCGGCTGGTGGGCGCGCTGTATGTGCTGGACGAGCCGTCGATCGGGCTGCACACGAGGGATACCGCGCGGCTGATTCGCATCCTCAACGAGTTGCGCGACCTGGGGAACACGATCCTGGTGGTGGAGCACGATGCGGATGTGCTGCGAGCCGCCGATCATTTGCTCGATTTGGGGCCGGGGGCGGGCGAGTTTGGGGGCAAGCTGCTGGCCGAGGGGGTTCTGGCGGAGATCGAGGCCAACCCCAACTCGCTGACCGGGCGGTATCTTTCCGGGCAGGTTGCGATTCCGGTGCCGACGCGGCGGCGCGCTCCGGGGCGGGAGCGGCTCATCCTGCGCGGGGCCCAGGCGAACAACCTGCGCGGGCTGGACGTCGAGATTCCGCTGGGAATGCTTGTGGCCATTACCGGAGTTTCGGGGTCGGGCAAGTCCACGCTGGTTCACCAGGTACTTTACCGGGCCGTGGCGCGCGCGCTGGGGCAGAGCGACGGCGCCGACCCATCGAGCGTGTACAAATCGCTGACCGGCGTCGAGCGGCTGAACGATGCGGTGCTGGTGGACCAGACGCCCATCGGGCGCACGCCGCGCTCGAATCCGATTACCTACATCAAGGGCTTCGATCTGGTGCGCGAGCTGTTTGCCGCGCAGCCGGAGGCCAAACGGCTCTCGCTCACGCCGGGGCATTTCTCGTTCAATGTGCCCGGCGGGCGCTGCAATACCTGCGAGGGCGACGGCACGGTGACCGTGGAGATGCAGTTCCTGGCCGACGTGGAGCTGCCCTGCGAAGAGTGCAACGGCACGCGCTACCAGGCCAGGATCCTCGGGGTCGAGTACAAGGGCAAGAATATCGACGATGTGCTGCGCATGACGGTGAAAGAGGCGCTGCGCCTTTTTGCCGGGCAGACCAAGCTGCTGGAAAAGCTGGCCGTGCTGGACGAGATCGGCCTGGGCTACCTGCGGCTGGGGCAGTCGGCGACCACGCTTTCGGGCGGCGAGGCGCAGCGCGTGAAGCTGGCCGCTCACCTAGCGCAGGTGCGCGCGGTGAACGCCACCGCCAAGCCTTCGCAGGCCAGCCGCGTGCTCTACATTCTGGACGAGCCGACCACGGGGCTGCACTTCGACGACGTATCGAAGCTGCTGACGGCGTTTCGCAAGCTGATCGACGGCGGCGGGTCGCTGATTGTGATCGAGCACAACCTGGACGTGATCAAGTGCGCCGACTGGGTGATTGACCTGGGGCCGGAGGGCGGCGAAGGCGGGGGACGGATTGTGGCCGAAGGCACTCCGGAGGAGATTGCGGAGAATCTTCTGTCGCACACCGGGAAGTGGCTGGGACGGATGCTGTGAGGGGCTGCCCGGCAATGGTCAGGCGACGGACCCGGCGGGACCCGGATCGCGGGTCGAGAAGCACCAGCCGTCGCCGTGCAGCCAACAGGTCGTGTCGTGGTCATGAATGTCGCAACGCAGCGATCTAACGCCCGAGCCCCGGTCGCGGCGAAGCGCCACGGAGAGCCGGCTGCCGACTTCCGGGTCGCGCGCTCCGCGAAACCCGATGAAGTAGACTCCATAGTCCAGCCGGGCAGCAAAACTGCTCTCGCTGGTGCGGGTCAGGAGCGCCATGGCTCCGGCTCCCCCGGTCGAAGTCAATGGAAACAGAAGCCTTCCGCCGGGCTTGACGGCCGCGAGCCAGGACGGAAGCGGATGCGTCGCGCCTGCGCTGGCGACGATTACATCGGCGGGTTCAAACGGTCCAATTGCGCCGTCGGCTTTGATGACGGCGACCTGAGGCCAGGGAGCAAGCGCGACACGCGCCCGTTCCGCAAGTCCCGCGTCGATCTCGATCGCCGTGATCTTGCCTTGAGGACCGGCGAGTTCGGCAAGAATCGCGGTGTAGTAGCCTGTGCCGCAGCCGAGATGGAGCACAGAATCGCCGGGTTGGACGCCGAGCCGGTCAAAGAACTGCGCCCAAAGACTGGGCTGACCGTTGTTGATTCCCTTTGCCTCGTCGAGCGCGATGAGCGCGTTGCGATAGACGTGCCGCGGATCTGCGTCCCTGGTCGTCCAGTATCCCCCTTGGCCCATCATGCTCCACGGACCCGGCCCGACGAATCGCTCGCGCGGCACGGTTGCGAAGGCCGCGAACAGAGCGGGGGAGGACATGTGCGTGAGGAAACGCAGTTCCTCGGCATAAGATTGCCGAGCGGCGGCGACCGGGTCGGTCATCGGGGACTCCGTTGCCGGGAGTGCATGTCTTCATCCTAGCGGATGGATATTCACGCTCGACGATTGCGGTTGACCGATGCGCGCAAGTATGGGATGAGCGCGAGGGGAGGGCGGCGCTATACCAGGATGACCAACTCGCTGTACGGCTTGAGTTGAGGATCCACGGTAAGCAAGTGCAATGGCTCACTGATGGCCTGGGCGATCAGGAGGCGGTCAAACGGGTCGGCGTGATGCATGGGCAAATTGGCGGCAAGAATAGCGTGCCTGGACCATACCGGCAACTCCTGGAAACCGCTGAGCCCCAAGTAGTCCATCAGTTCCTGTGGGTCGGCTTTCATCTTTCCAAGACGAACCTTGATGGAAATCTCCCAGATAGAAACCGATGAGACGAAGATCTCCTCCGCGGCATAGATGAGCTTAAGCGTCTCCCTTGAAAGCCGTCCGCGCTCGTAGAAGGACCAGTAGAACATGTGGGTGTCCAGAAGGAGGCGCATTACCGCCCCTCAAACTGGGCCAGAATCTCATCAGGCAAGGGCGCGTCGAAATCGTCTGCGATCCAACCTTTTCCTTGGAGCGCCCCGAAGTTGATGGTCCGTTTCTCCTGCTTCAGGCTGGTCAGTCGCGCAATGGGCTTGCCCGCGCGGGCGATCACGACGTCGGTGCCGGAGGAGGCCAGATCGACGAGCTTGGAGAGCTGGGTCTTGGCCTGGTAGATATTGACGGTTTGTGGCGCGGAACTCACAGTCTGCATTGTGGACCTCCCTGACCAGACTAGGTCTAGTCTACCATGATTCCTGAATCTGGCGCCTCGACTCGGACAGGGAGCCTCCCGGTGGTGGCATGAAAATCGGCCAGGTCAGCTCTGCCGACGCCGCGATTTGCCAGCAGGCATACAGATTGGATAGAAAGGATGGTGCCAGTCAACGATAAAGTGAACTGCGCCGGAATGAAGTCGTCTTCGGCGGCGAGGGTTGCGGGCGCATCGCGGCAACGGCTCTTGAGGAGGGGGAAGTCATTTTGAGCATTTCTAATGGATCGATCGGGCCTGAGCGCGAACAGCTGCTGAATGAAGCGATTGAGGCTCCGCTGATTCCCGCCGGAAGGCTGATGCCCTTCATCGTGGTGACGGCGCTGTTCTTTCTGTGGGCCATCCCCAACAACTTGAACGACATTCTCATCCGCCAGTTCATGAAGTCGTTCAACATAAACCGGTCGAGCGCCGCAGGGGTGCAAATCTGGTTCTACTTGGGGTATTTCCTGCTGGCTATACCCGCTGGGCAGCTGATGCGGCGGTTCGGCTACAAGACCGGGATCGTGACCGGGCTGGTGCTACTGGGAACCGGGTGCTGGATGTTTTACCCCGCGGCGCAGGCAGGACTGTACGGGTTCTTCCTGGTGGCGCAGTTTGTGATTGCCAGCGGGTTGTCGTTCCTGGAGACCGCCTCCAATCCGTTCATTGCGCAGTTGGGACCGTCGGGATCGAGCGAGCGGCGGCTGAACTTCTCGCAGGCCTTCAATCCACTGGGGTCGATTACCGCGGGCTTGATCGGGACGGTGTTCATCTTTTCCGGCGTCAAGCTGACCGATGTCGAAGTCTTGGCGAAACAGACAGCCGGGACTTACCAGACTTATCTGCACACAGAGTTGCTGAGGGTGGTTGCGCCATACCTGGTGCTGGGAGCAGTGGCCCTGTTTTGGGCAGTTCTGGTGGCGCTAACCAAGTTTCCGGTACTGGGCGGGGAGCATGATGCGCATCATCCAGACGTAAAGTCGGCGCCGGTGAAGTTGCTTCAGCGGCACTTTGTTCTGGCGGTGCTGGCACAGTTTCTTTACGTCGGCGCGCAGGTGGGCACCTGGAGCTACTTCATCCAATATGTGGAGTCTGCAACCGGAGTGGGGGATAAGGCGGCCGGGTACATGCTGACCGGCACGCTGGCGGCTTTTGCCGTAGGGCGTTTCAGCTCCGCATGGCTGATGCAGCACTTCCAGGCGCGCACGATGCTGGGCGTCTACGCGGTGGTGAACGTAATTCTTGGCCTGGTCGCTGTCACGCGGCCGGGGTGGCTGGGCGCGATCTGCCTGTTGTTTACGAGCCTCTTCATGTCGATCATGTTTCCCACCATCTTCGCCCTGGGGTTGAAGGGGATGGGCGAGAAGACCAAGACAGCCGGCTCGCTGCTGGTGATGGCGATTCTGGGCGGGGCCGCGCTGACCAAGCTGATGGGGATGCTGCCATTGCAGGCCGCCTACCTGGTGCCGGTGGTCTGCTTTGCCGGAGTGGCGTTGTATGCATGGTTCGGAGGCGAGCACAAGGCCGACGAGCCGGCAAGTTAGCAGGTCGGCAAGTCAGCGGATTGGCAAAGAGGCTCCAGGGTCGGGGCCTCTTCTGCTTTCAATTCATCGGCAAATAGACCAGCTCGATCCCCCGGCCGGTCTTGGAATCTTTGTTGCGCGAGTACTGGCGGCTCAGGTCGCTGTCCCAGTGCTCGGTGACGCCCAGGCTGGCTACCGGCTTGCCGTTCTGGCGGTAGGCCGTGCCCGAGGGCGGGTGATCGGCCAGCGCCTCTTCCTGGAGATAATCGTCGGCGTTTTCGCGGATCAGGATGCGGGAGTGGCCGTTCGCGTCGAGGTTGTTCGTGGTTTGCGAAAGAAGAATGTCGAGGCCGACCGAGTCCAGCGCGACTCCGTCGAGCGAAGCCAGAATGCTGGAAGGCCAGTCGGTGTTGGCGTAAGGCTCAACGCGGTTGTTGAACGGAGCGTTGGGGAAGTGGAGGGGGTAAGACTGGTGGCGGCGGCCGCAGTAGAGGCCGTCGAGCACGTAGAGGATGGTCTTGGCGCCAAGGTTCGGCGACGCCGCCAGATCGACGATGGGCGAGTAGGCGTGGGGCGTTGCGCCCTGGTTGGTGTTGATGGCGTAGTGCAGCTCGGGCGTGCCCTTGATGGAGCCGAAGTGGTTCTTGCCAGTCATGGTGATAGCGGTCTGTCCCTCGTCGCCGCCTTCCGCCGCCGCGTAGGGATAGGAATGGGCCTTGAGCAGGGCGAGATTCACCAGATAGGTGGCGTCCTTGATCTGCTGGGGGATGAGCTTGGCCTCATTGTAGGTGTTGGCTGAGTAGCTTACGCCTTCGACCCACTGCGCCGCCTCCAGGCCGTGGTAGTTACCGTACGCGGCATTCTTCGGCTGGGCCGGATCGGGCGGGTCGGCCTGAACAAAGCGCACATCCTTGTACTCGCTCCAGATCGTGGTCAACATGCCGGGATAGATGTCGCGGCGCGCGTCGTAGACCACGATGTCGGCCGGTGGGACGTGTGCGTTGTTCACCAGCTGGCGCACCATGGCCAGCGCCACCTGGGGCGAGACGTTGACGATGTTGCCCGGCCCCGCGACGCTGCTGTTGTTCAGGTTGACCTTGACGGCAACGACCTCGCCGGCATGGTAGCCCGTCTTTTGCAAGCCGCGCGCGCGGCTGTTGTAGTAAGTGAAGATGGCCTTCCAAGCCGCTTCGTCGGTGGCGGCGCCGGTGAGCTTGCGGAGGGTTGCGCAGAGCATGGCGTCCACGCGGGCCTGATCGGTGCTCGATTCCATCCACCACTGGTCGGTGGCGGACTCGACGTGGCCGGTCCAGTGAGCGGCCTTGGGATCGCGCGCCCAGACGACGCGGCCCGGATAGACGCCGCGGGCGACGCCGAGGGGAACGTTGCGCTGCTTGGGCTGGAAGTCGTAGCGGGTTGCGACCTCAGCGGCGGCGATGGCCTTGGAGTGCGCCAGCCAGAGACCGGTGCCCACGAGCGTGAGGGCGCACAGGCCAACGGCGGCCCCGCGGTAGCGGCGAACCAGTTGGCGGAGCGCGGCGAAGGAGAAGACGCCGGCTGCCGAGGCGCAGACCCAAACCACAAAGGCGCTGGCGATGGGGAAGGCTGCCCGCTGGCAGGGATAGGTTGCGCGGCTGGGCTTGGGAATGACGCGGAGAAGGAACCACACCAGGGCTGCAAGACCTACGATAGCCGCGCTCACGCGCGCGAGTCTTCCGGCGACGCCGGGCCTGGTTTCATCCATCTCTGTCTTCATGGTTCCCCTCATGCGGGCAATGCCCGCAACTATCGGAGCACGCGAACGGATGCGCGGGAGGTGACTCGCGTCACAGCGAACGACTTCCGGGCGCAATGCGGGATGGACAATTCCCCGCGCGCTATAGCATTTTCAGCTTGACTGTTTACGGTTCAAATTGAGAATTGTGCTCTCCCACCCTTGAATCAAGAGGCGATTCAAGGATGTGGCACCCAGCGTCTTGTTAACACTCCACCCAAAAACTCTCTATTTCTGGCGCACCTGGGCCAGCACCTTCAAATAGGCGCGGGCGGTTTCCGTGATGGTCTCCGGGGTTCCGGCGTCGACGGCGGCCAGGTTGACGAGGTCGCTGCCCACGCCCAGGGCGCGTGCGCCGGCCCTCAGAAAGCTCTCGGCGGTTTGCAGTGTGACGCCGCCGGTGGGAATGAGCTTGAGGTGCGGGAAGGGCGCGAGCAGGGCCTTCAGGTAGCTTGCGCCGCCCACTGCCGAGCAGGGAAAGACCTTGACGTAGTCGGCACCGGCGTTCCAGGCGGTGATCACCTCGGTGGGCGTGAGCGCGCCGGGGATGGAAACCTTGCCCAGGGCGTGAGTCTTGGCGACGACTTCAGCGTGAAAGCTGGGGCTGACGACGAACTCCGCGCCTGCGTCGATGGTGGCCTGGGCCTCATCGGCGGTGGTGACGGTGCCGGAGCCGAGCAGCAGCTCGCTGCCGTATTCGCGCTTGAGTTCCTTGAGAATGCCGACCGCGCCGGGAACGGTCATGGTGACTTCAACGATGTTCACGCCGCCGGCGATCATGGCTTTCACGATGGCATGGGCCTGGGCGGCATTCTTGGCGCGCAGGACGGGAATGAGGCCGACGCGTTCGATGGTCTGCGATGTGGTTTCGGACATGGTTTCCTCGATTGTTTGATTGGGGGCTAGCGGGCGATTCGCGCCGAGCCGCCTTTGATGAGCCGTTCCACTTCGGCCAGTGTGGCCATGCTGGTGTCGCCGGGGGTGGTCATGGCCAAGGCGCCGTGAGCCACGCCGCAGCGGACGGCCCAGTCGATGGGCTTGCCGGCGAGCAGGCCGTAGATCAGGCCGGAGGCAAAGCTGTCGCCGCCGCCCACTCGGTCGAGAATGTCGATCTCCCGCTGCGGGACATGGACGATCTGGTCCTCGTAGAGCGCGATGGCGCCCCAGGAGTTGCGGCTGGCGGTGTGCGCGGTGCGCAGCGTGCTGGCAACGAGCTTCAGGTTGGGGTAAGCGGCGGCGACCTCGCGAAGCATCTCTTCGTAACCGGCGATGGGCAGCTCGGCAAAGTCCTCGCCGACGCCTTTGATCTTGACGCCGAGCATGGCGGAGAAATCCTCCTCGTTGCCGAGCAGCAGATCGACCTTGCGAACCAGTTCGCGGTTCACTTCCTGAGCTTTAGCCTTGCCGCCGATGGACTTCCAGAGCGAATCGCGGTAGTTCAGGTCATAAGAGGCGGGAGTAGCGTGGCAGCGAGCGGCGTCCATGGCTTCCACGGCGACTTCGGCAGTGGAGGCGGAGAGCGCGGCGAAGATGCCGCCAGTGTGGAACCACTTCGTGGCGTTCTGGTTTCCGAAGATCGCTTCCCAATCGAAATCGCCGGGCTTGACCTGGCTGATGGCGGTGTGGCCGCGGTCGGAGCAGCCGACGGCCGCGCGGACGCCGTAGCCGCGCTCGGTAAAGTTGAGGCCGTTGCGCACCGCGCGTCCCACGCCGTCGTAGGGAACCCATTTGAGCAGGGCAGTATCGACGCCGCCCTGGAGGATGAAGTCTTCGACCAGGCGGCCGACCGGGTTATCGGCCAGCGCGGTGGCGACGGCCGTGCGCAGGCCGAAGCAGCGGCGCAATCCGCGGGCGACGTTGTATTCGCCGCCGCCCTCCCAGACCTGGAAGTTGCGGGTGGAGTGGATGCGGCTCTCGCCGGGATCAAGGCGAAGCATGACTTCGCCCAGGCTGAGGCAGTCCCAGCGGCGGCTGGAATCGGGAATCACGATGGCGTTCATAGGCGAGTCCATTTTAGTGCATGGCGGGTGGGGCAGCGTGTGACGTCCCAGGCTCGCCGCGTAAACCGTCTTGCATGGTAATGTTTCTGGATGTAGGCGGAGGCAGCCGGGAGCGCGGGGTGACGGCAAGAGGGCTGGCTGCGCCGGGCGCGGGAAGGGAAGCGATGGCGGCGAAGAACAAGTTGCGGATGGGCATGGTTGGCGGCGGGCAGGGAGCCTTTATCGGCCCGGTGCACAAGATGGCCGCCGAGCTGGACGGCCGGATCGAGCTGGCGGCGGGGGCGTTCTCGCAGTCGGCTGAGCGGTCGCGGGCGGCGGGCGAGGCCTTCGGGATCGATCCAGGCAGGGCGTATGCCGGGTACCGGGAGATGCTGTCGGCAGAGCGGCAGAGGCCGGACGGAATCGACTTTCTGGTCATCGCCACGCCCAATCATCTGCACCTGCCGGTGGCCAAGGCCGCGCTTGAGGCGGGGTTCGCGGTGGTGAGCGACAAGCCGGCCACGGCCACCTACGAGGAGGCGCTGGCTCTGGAGGCCGCGGTGGCCCGCTCCGGTTTGCCCTATGCGCTGACGCATACCTATGCAGGCTATGCGCTGGTGCGGGAGGCGAGGGCGATCTGCGCCAGCGGGCGGCTGGGCCGAATTCGCAAGATTGCCGTCGAGTATTTGCAGGGGTGGTTGAGCACGCCGCTGGAGAGGACGGGGCAGAAGCAGGCGGCCTGGCGGGCCGATCCGGCGCTCAACGGGCCGGGTGGCTCGATCGGCGACATCGGCACCCACGCCTTCCACCTGTTGGAATATGTGACCGGCCTGCAAGTGGCCAGCCTGAACGCGACGCTGCGCTCGGTGGTGCCTGGACGGGTGCTGGACGACGATTGCAGCGCCTTTTTACGTCTGGAGAACGGCGCCAGCGGCGTACTGATGGTCTCGCAGGTGGCTGCGGGCGAGGGGAACGGGCTGCGCCTTCGCGTTTACGGCGAGAAGGGGTCGATCGACTGGCGGCAGGAGGATCCAAACCGGCTGCGCGTGAAGTGGTTGGATGGGCTGGAGGAGATTCGCCATTCGGCCGGGAGCTGCCTGAGCGCGGATGCGCGGGCGGTGACGCGGCTGCCCGGCGGGCACCCCGAGGGGTTCATTGAGGCCTTGGCCGTGCTGTATCGCGAATTTGCCGACGCGCTGATTGCCTGGGGGCAGGGCCGGGCGAACCCAATGCCGCCGACGCTGCCGGGGATCGAAGCCGGAGTGCGCGGGATGCGGTTTATCGAGCGGGCGATCGAAAGCAGCAGGAGTGAGAGCTGGGTGGAGTTCTGACGGCTGGGTTTTGTTCTCCCACCCTTTCCGTTCGCCGCGGCGAACCGCGGCGGACGGAAAGGATGGGGCACCCAGAAATCCGTCAAGTGGAGCTTCGGGAACGGCTGCTGCACTAGGGAGGGGGATCATGAAGACGATCAAGGGACCGGGGATCTTTCTGGCGCAGTTCGCGGGCGATGCGGCGCCGTTCAACTCGCTCAAGGGAATGGCCGAATGGGCGGCGGGGCTGGGCTTTACCGGGGTTCAGATTCCCACCTGGGAGCGGCGGCTCTTCGACTTGAAACTTGCCGCCGAGAGCCAGAGCTACTGCGACGAAGTGGCCGGCGCGGTGGGCCAGGCGGGGCTTGCGATTACCGAGCTATCAACGCATTTGCAGGGGCAGTTGGTGGCCAGCCATGCAGCATACGATGTGTTGTTTCAAAGCTTTGCGCCGCCAGAGTTCGCGGAAGACTTGAAGGGCCGGCAGGCGTGGGCGGTGGAGGAACTGCGTTCAGCAGCCAAAGCAAGCCAGAAGCTCGGCCTACAGGCGCATGCCACGTTCTCGGGTGCGCTGGCGTGGCCTTTCTTTTACCCCTGGCCGCATCGCCCGGCGGGGCTGATCGACGAGGCCTTCGCGGAGCTGGGGCGGCGCTGGCTGCCGATTCTGCGGGCCTTCGACGAGGCCGGCGTGGACGTTTGCTTCGAGCTGCACCCAGGCGAGGATCTGCACGACGGAGCGACCTTCGAGCGCTTCCTGGAAGTGGTGGGCGGGCACGAGCGCGCCAACATTCTCTACGACCCCAGCCACATGATCTTGCAGCAGATGGATTACCTGGCCTTCCTCGATCTCTATCACGAGCGGGTGAGGGCCTTTCACGTGAAGGATGCGGAGTTCCGACCGAGCGGGCGGTCGGGGGTTTACGGCGGCTATCAGGAATGGATCGACCGGCCGGGACGGTTCCGCTCGCTGGGCGATGGCCAGATCGATTTCCGCTCGATCTTCTCCAAGCTGGCGCAGTACGATTATCCGGGCTGGGCGGTGCTGGAGTGGGAGTGCTGCCTGAAGCACTCAAAGGACGGCGCGGCGGAGGGGGCGCGGTTCATTCGCGAGCGGATCATTCGGGTGACGGATCGGGCCTTCGACGAGTTTGCCGGCGGCGGGGCGGATGAAGGGAAGAATCGCAGAATCCTGGGGCTTGGCGAAGCATAAGCCTGCCCGGCTCAGCCCGCCCGTTCGGCGAATCCTCACCGGGTCAACCGCGAAGGTTCCCTATTTCACGCTCAAGTCCCCATCCGCGTCAACCACCAGCGCGTCGCCCTCGATCTGGATGGAGTGAATCTTGAGCCGTTCCAGGGTGACCTTGTACCCGGAGGAGGCGGTCGAGCCTTCGAGGGCCTTGCGAAAGAGATCGGCGGCGTTGACCTTCATGGCGGAGGGAACCTGCTTGCTGAGGAATGGAGTGAGCACGAAGTTGAGCTCCGGCTGGTCGCTAACGCGGTCCACGCGAGCGTCGCGGAAGCCGATGGTCTCGCCCTCCCCGTCCGGGGCGAGAGAGACCTCGGCGGGCAGCGCGAGCGTTAGCCCCAGGCAGGCGCCGCCGACGGATTTGCCCAGGCGCGCGTGGGTTTTGACCTGGACGACGATGCGGTCGCCGGCGAAGCGGAGCCGCGGGTTCTCGGCATAGATGGAGCATGCGCTCTGCGCGTTGCCCTTGAGGTAATAGCGGCCGCCGGGGCCGCTGAAGAGCTGCAGCTTGAGGGTGCGCTCCAGGGCGTCGCGGCTGATCTTCAGTTCGACGGCTCCGCACTGCGCCGCTGCGCCAGCCAGAAACAGCAGGCCGGCAGCCAGTATTCGCCAGGGTATTGTCATATGAGTATCGTGCCACCGGGGGCCGCGATCCTGCCAGTTTTGCACATGGAAAGAGGGCGCCGGACCCGGGCTGGAACCGGGTCCAGATCGCTAATCCTCGCGGACGCAACGAGTTGCATATGTCCGCCGATTCACCCCCGGCGCGCAGAAAGAATGGCCCAGAAACGATTTTGCTATTGATTTTTGAACAAAACTTAGGTAAGATTAAGAGCTAGAGTTTCCTCCGGGCTGACAGTCTCCCCCAACTCGTTGCCGAGGAAGTACGGGTAAAACAACTCTTTACTAAAGGAAACCAATCAATGGCGAAGCGTCGTGGAAACCCAAACTGGGGCAAGCCGGAGCCCATCGGTCCGGTTGTGCCTACCGTAACCTCCTTCGAACAGATTGTGAGGGAGTTCAAGCTCAGCCCGGACCAGTACATCCGGTCGACCCGCCTGCGGGAGTGGGCGCGGCGCAACAAAAACTCCAAATACATCCCCGAGGCGCTGCTAGAGGCCTGGGGATTCGAGATTGAATCGACGTTGTAGGCCAGTTCTTGCGTTCCCTTTACAAAGGCGCTGCCCTCGGGCGGCGCTTTTGCTGTCTGCGGGTGTGGTGGTGGTGCAGCTTCCCGAATTGCCGGCAATTCGGGAATTGGCCGAATCAGCGGCTGTCAGGCGCCCAATGAGCCCCTCAGTTCATGCTGTGTTTTCGTCAAGTGGATTCCCCACCTGCGCTGCCGGCCCACGGGGATAGACCGGCAGCCTCGCCGCTTAGCCCGCATTTCTCACAAGGCGCGTCAACGAATTTGTAACGCCGGCCTCCTGGCCGGGTCGCCGCGGCGACCGTGGGTCTCCCGACCCACACCGGACACCGTTTGCTCCGTCACGGTGTGTGCAAACGGTATAAATGAACGAGGCTTTGCTCTGGCGGCGAGGACGCCGCCAGTACAGCCGACCAGGAGGTCGGCGCTACAGAGCGTCGATCTGGCCGTGAGAAATACAGACTAGGTTGTTACCCTCGAAGCCCGATCGAGGCTCTGTTTCTGTTCAGATGGGAACTGAGAACTACCGGCCACCAGGGGCGCCTTAAGTTCTCCTGGCCGGCTTCGATCGAATACGCGGGGTGGCCGAACCGGGGGGTCTCTCGGGGTTGCGCTCGGTGAATTCATCGTGCAGCACCACATTGAGCAGCGCCTTATGGACCCGGATGCGGCCGTTGTATTCGATAAGGCCGAGCCTGCGAAAACGATTCATGAAGAAGCTGACGCGGGACCGAGTGGTGCAGATCATCTCTGCCAGAGTCTCCTGCGTAATGGGAGGAACCAGGTGTTCCGGTTTATCCGGCTCACCAAACTCGGCCAACAACAGGAGAATCCTCGCCAAACGCTTTTCGCTGGAGTTGAAGAGCTGATCGACGAGATCGGCTTGGGTTCGCATGCTCCGGGCCAGTAGAAACTTCAAGTACATTTCGGAGAAGGCAGGTTCCTGGTGCATTACGCGGATCATCTCCCCCCTCTCTATCCTGAGCGCTGTACAGGCAGTAATGGCGCTGGCAGTGGCCAAATGCAGGCCGCCCACGCTCGCCAGCGACGCCTCTCCAACGAATTCCCCGGCGGGGAGAAGCGCGATAGTGGCCTCCCTCCCGTCGTGCGAAACGACGGTGAGTTTGGCGCTGCCCGTCTGAAGATAGAAGATGGAGTCAGCCAAACTCCCCTGCGAAAAGAAGACCTGCTTGGGCTTCAATTTGACGATTCTTCGTCCCGCTCCTGCTTGCTCGAGAAAGGCGACGAGGTCAAATGTCATGCTTCTCACCTCGAAAGAGAAGATCGATGGATCGGTTGGATTTTACTCGCCTAGTCTGATGGTCTTCTGTACGGTTTCTGACATAACCTGAAATACCTTTGTACGGTTTCTGACATAGCCCGACGTACCTTTGTACGGTTTCTGACATAACAAGGACTTTGTCAAACATCGTGAGCTTGGCGGATGCCGATTATGATAAGGTTTTGTCTGAAAGTGAGGATTCCTTGCGCACGAGCGGCTTTAAGAACACTCTCTTGAGGGCTCTGGACGGGGACATCATTGCCCGCCTCGGTTTGCAGCCAGTCAAGTTCGAGCTGAAACACGAAATAGAATACCCTGGCAACCCGATCGACCGCCTCTATTTTCTCGAAGAGGGGATGGCATCGATGACCACAACATTCACGGATGGATCTCAGATCGAGGTAGGGATGTTCGGTTATGAGTCGGTTATCGGCGTCTCGGCTCTGATGGGAACAAAAAGGAGCCTGAATCGCGTCTACACTCAGATTGCCGGCCATGGCTATAGCTGCCACGTGGAGGACGCGAGAAGAGAGTTTCGCCTCGGCGGCGACTTTCATTTTCTGGCTCTGCGCTATGTTCAGGCACAGCTCGTTCAGGCAATGCAATCCGCCGGATGCAATGCGAAACATAACTTCGAACAGCGGCTCGCCCGCTGGCTGCTCCTCTGTGCGGACCGCGCGCACACCAACACCTTCAAGATTTCGCATGAGTTTCTCGCCGACATGCTTGGGGGCCGCCGTCCGACTATCTCTACGACAGCCGGGATTCTCAAGCGAAAGGGACTTATCGAATACACCCGCGGAGAAATTCGCATCCTCGACGTTCCTGGGCTCACGAAGGCCTCTTGCGAGTGTTATCTGATCATCAAAGATCACCTCGACAATTACGCGGAGTTCGACACCGCAATCACTGCGTAGCCGCCGGGTGACCGATCCTTGACTTCCCGCCCATGATGGCGACCCATCCTAGCCGTCCGCGCGTCGCCGCGGCGAACTGCTAGGGTGGGTTAGCTCGATGGTGGCATTCCAGAAGCAGCAGGATCGCCTACGCGCCCACCGGCCAGCGATAATGCCCAGCCGCGCGGTGCATGAAGAACGCCTCGATGGGGCTCTCCTCGGCTCCGCGGCCAATGTTATGCACCACCCGCGCGCGCTCGCCGGCGCTGACCACAATCCCCACGTGCGGCAGCCGGGCGTCCAGCAGCCAGGTTACAATGTCGCCGACCTCCTGCGGCGGAGGGAATCCGTCGCCCGCCACTGGACCCGTAGCCGCCCACAGCCGCGCCCCGGCCCGCGTCCAATAGGTCTCCAGGTTCAGCACCCGCCGGTGGTCAATATTGGCATCCGGCCCGCGCGATCCCCACGCCTGGCGCGCCGGATAGGCGGCGAAGTGCTTCACCATGTCCTCATGCACCAGCTTCTGCAGGTCCAGCCCCAGCCCGTCGCGGGCCGCGCGAATCACCACGTCCGCGCACACGCCCGTCGACCGCGGCACATCGCCTCCCGGATAGCTCAGATGCGTCCAGCCGGGGTCGTAACCCATCGTCACGCCCACCTGCGCCCGCGCCGCATCGGCCAGCCGCTGGCCGCTGGCCGCCGCCGTCCGCCCGGCGTCCGCCCCAAGTTCGCCGAATGCCCGCAAGGATCGAAGCGGAAAACGTCCGCCAGCAACCCAAACCGCCGCCAAACCGCCTAGAAAACTTCGCCGCCGCACCGTTCCATCCCTCGCCCTCAACCCGCCTATTTGACCTGGAAGACCGCGCTTCCGTGAGCCGGCAAAGT
>JBEKCX010000019.1:0-15482 GCA_050014655.1 Occallatibacter sp.
GGTATATCTGCCAGGCCGTGGCCCAATGTATCTCCATGCCTCTCCGCTCCGCTTCTACCGCAAGCCAGCGGAACATGTTGCCGAGAGCCCCGCCGAGCAGCGGTTCAAGGTTTCTTTCCTGCGCGCCGTGGGTGTGGAGCTTCAGAAAGAGGTCGCTGCCGACGGTGGGCGCAAGGTCGAACCACCGGCGCACCCGCGAGGGCGTGGGAAGATCGTATCCGGCGATCTCTCCTGTCTCCAACCGCGGCCGCGCCCGTTCGTCAAAGCGCACGCCGAGCGGTCCGGTGATCATCAGCAGGTCGCCTTGTCTGCCGCCGCCAACGGTGGCTTCGATTCCGCGATCGAAGGACCGCGGGCGATTGTCGGGATTGTTTGTGCACCAGTAAACCTGGTTCACGACGCGCCCCTGGGTTGGGGAAGGCAGAGACGGCATGGTGAAGTCGGCGTAGCAGCCGAGATCGCGCAGCAGGGCGATCTCGCCGGCGAGGCCGCAACACCTGCCGTCCGGGCGCGAGTTGTCGAGCGCCCAGTTGCCGTGGACGAAGCCGAAGACGGTGCGCCCGCTCTGTTGGCGAAGCAGGCCGTGGCCATCCGTCAGGCGGCGGCAATACTCGGTAACCTTCCGGATGAAGGAATCCCGCTGCTCGTTGTCGTGATGCAGATGCACTTCCACGTCGGCGACGCCGAGCCGCACCATCTCCGCTATGCCGTCGAGCAGATCGCGCCGGTATTCCTCCTGCGGATAAAAAAACGTGTACTGCGGACGCTGGCCCGCGGCGTCCTTGGGAGCGTCGCCGGCAATGCGCGGCCACATCTCCCGCCATTGCGCCAAGCGGCCCAGCGCGGTTTCAACCGCGGCGCCCATGCCCAGCGGTTCGTAGTGATCGGCAATCGCCACCCAAGCGCGCTTCGGCTTTGTGGGACGCGCAACTTTCCGCAGGCGGTCCCTCAGATACGGCAAAAGCCAGATTTCCGCATTGCGAGGAAGCTTCATGGATCGATTTACCCTTGGTACGCTTCGGCCGCCCAGGGCGCAGGGCCACCATCAAAGCCGCTATTCCAAGAGTATCGGGCACGCTTGTTTTGTCTGTCAAAGAAGCCTTGCGAGCGGCTTTCGTTGTATCCTGTCATTGATCCAGTCTCGTTGGATATCGAAAGGCAATGAGTTTGAAGATAGCCATCGTTGGATGCGGGAAGATCGCGGATGCGCATGTTGAGGAGATCGGAAGATCCCTTCCGTCCAACTGAGCGCAGTCTGCCATTTCGAACCGGTTATGGCTGAGCAGTTATCTGCTCATGACTCCGTCGCACGCTGGTACTGCGATCCAAGAGCGTGCCCGGGGCGGAAGCTCGCAGTGAATTACTGGCTTAACTTCGAGGCTCCAGCGCTCAAACTGCGCCGCCTGTTTGAAAGGGGGGCGCTTGGCAGTTTGGTTCATGCGGAGAGTTATTACGGATATGACCTCGATGGCGAATATGGGAAGGCGTTGAAGCTGAACCCCTGGGCATTGGGTGCTTCGCCTTCCGGGAAAGTTGCTTTATGACGTGCCGGATCATGGCTTGAACAAGATAACTCCATTTCTGGACGATGATCGGCCTTTCATCCAGGCCATGGCACATCGCGGAGATACCGCGGTAGGCCATCGAATTGGCGGGGATCCACCCTGATTCCGCCAGGAGTGAACGCACTTCAGCAAGGAGTGTGCGAGGTGACTTCTTCTTGAGGAAGAAGCGACTTGGCAAGGCGCTTCCAGGGCACAGCCACTCCGGTTTCGTTGCAGGCGCGATAAGGCCGCGCCGAACGATTGGACTCCGGCGACTGCTCCCTGCGCCGGCTATCCCAGGAAAGAAGCTCACCCCTATTCCCTCGTCTATTCTCTGCCCTTCTTGCGGATTTCGATATTGAGGCGCTTGATCTTCTGGTTGAGGGTAGAGAGAGGGATACGGAACTGCTCGGCGGCCTCGGTCTGGTTGCTGTTGCAGCGCTCCAGCTTCTCGACGATGATGCGGCGCTCGATGTCTTCGAGGATGTCGAAGAGCGAGGCGTTGGGACTGTGTTCGAGCAGGGCGTCGCGGAAGCTGCGGCCGCTGATGTGGCCGGGCAAAAGGTCGGAGCCGATGACGGGACCGCTGGAGAGCACCACGCCGCGTTCGATCGCATTCTCCAGCTCGCGCACGTTACCCGGCCACTCGTAATCGATCAGGGCGCGCAGTGCGTCGGCGGAGAGCTTGCGCGCGGGCAGGCCGTTCTCGTTGGCGTAGAACTCGAGGAAGTGGCTGGCAAGCAAGGGAATATCTTCGCGGCGGGCGCGCAGCGGCGGCAGGTCCACGGTGATGACGTTGAGGCGATAGAAGAGATCCTCGCGGAAGCGGCCCTCGCGGACCTCCTTGCGCAGGTCGATGTTGGTGGCGGCGATAATGCGCACGTCCACCTGAATCTCCTGAACCCCGCCGAGGTGCATGAAGCGGCGGTCTTGGAGGACGCGCAGTATCTTGGCTTGGGTATCCATACCCATGGTGGCGATCTCATCCAGGAAAAGCGTGCCGCCGTTGGCGACTTCAAAGAGACCCTTCTTGGAGGCGATGGCGGAGGTGAATGCGCCCTTGACGTGGCCGAAGAGCGTGGACTCAAGCAGCTCGCTGGGCATGGCGCCGGTGTTGATGGGCACGAAGGGTTTATCGCGGCGGGGCGAGTTGGCGTGGATGGCCTTGGCGATGAGTTCTTTGCCGGTGCCGCTCTCGCCCTGGATGAGGACGGTGGAGCGGCTGGGAGCAATCTGGGCCACGAGGTCGAAGACCTTGAGCATGATCTCGCTCTTGCCCACGATATTGACGAAGTTGTAGCGCTGCTTGAGGGTGCGCTTGAGTTGCAGGTTCTCTTCTTCGGCGCGATGGCGGGCGACGGCGGAGCGGATGTCGGCCAGCAGCTTCTCGTTGTCCCAGGGTTTCTGGACGAAGTTCTCCGCGCCGGCGCGGACGGCCTCGACCACGTTGGCCACTGTGCCGTAAGCGGTGATCATGATGACCGGCAGTTCCGGCTGGCGATCCTTGATCTGCGGCAGCAGTTCCAGGCCGCTCTGGCCGGGCAGGGCCAGATCGAGGAGCACGAGGTCGAAGTTCTCCGTCTCGAGAATGTGCAAGCCCTGCTCGCCGTCGCCGGCCATTCTGACCGAGTAGCCCTCGAGCGTGAGCAAGACTTCAAGCGACTCGCGGATGGTGGCCTCGTCGTCGATGACAAGAATGCTGGCGCCGGCGGAGTTGCCGTTTGCGGCAGAGCCAGAGGCGGACAGATTCAGGGGCAGTTCGAGCTCAGGCATGGACGGAATTCCTCAACATGGGAAACTCGAGATGAAAGGTCGTGCCGGCGCCGATGGCGCTCTCGACATGAATCTTGCCGGCGTGCTCCTGGATGATGCCGTAGGAGACGGAAAGGCCAAGACCGGTGCCGCGGCGGTCTCCAGGCTTGGGCGTGGTCTTGGTGGTGAAGAACGGATCGTAGATGCGCTTGAGATGCTCAGGAGCGATGCCGGAGCCGGAGTCAGAGACCATCGCCTCGATGCAGTTTTGACGATCGTTGGCGAGCGTGGCCACGCGCAGGCGCCCACCGCTCTGCATGGCCTCCTTGGCGTTCAACAGCAGGTTGAGAAAGACCTGCTGCAGCTTGCCGGGGTTGCCGTGAATGAGTGGCAGATCATCGGCCAAGTCGAGATCGACCTCGATCTGCGCGGTCTTGAACTGGTGTTCGAGCAGCGAGAGGGTATCGCGGATGACCTGGTTCAGGTCTGTGTTGCGGAATTCCGTGCTTGATGTGCGGGAGAAGCTGAGCAGGCCATTGGCGATTTCAGAGGCGCGGAAGCTCTGCTGGGTGATCTTATCGAGCACGGGAGCCAGGCGCGCATCGCCCTTCAGTTGCTTGGAGAGCATCTGCGCATAGGAGCAGATGACGGCCAGCGGCGTGTTGATCTCATGAGCCACGCCGGCAGCCAGCAGGCCAATGGAGCTGAGCTTGTCGGCCTGGGTGAGCTGTGCTTCCAGCGAGACGCGCTCGGTGATGTCGTCCACCAGTATGATGCGGCCAACCGAAACGAAATCCCGCGAGAGCAGGGGTGCAATGGCGATATTGGCCGTGCGCTGCTCGCCGGCGCGGGTAATGAGGCGAAACTTGTAAAGGTGATGCACGCCCTGGTCGTTGCGGAAGCCCTCGAGCGCCTCAATGAATTCAGGCGGAAAGACGTCTTGGAGCGGCTGGCCAAGGGCCTCGGCGCGGCTGAGGGCGTACATGGCCTCCATCTGCGCGTTCCAGCTTTCGATGCGGTCGTCGAGGTCGATGGCGAAGATGCCCACGTTGATGGATTCAACGATGTTCTCGTTGAACTCCTTCAGGCGCTCGAATTCGCCGATCTTCTCCTCCAGGCGGGCATACAGGCTGGCGTTCTGAAGGGCGATGCCGATGTAGCTGGCGAGAGATTCGAGCAACTCGACGTCTTCGCTGGAGAGGAAGTCGCCGCCAATGGTGCGTCCCAGACCAATGACGGCAATGGTGCGCGTGACTGCCGGCCCATCGGGACCGGCTGGTCCGGCCTGCATCTGGCCTGGAGACTGGGCGACACGACAAGGCAGATAGTAGTTGAGGTCGAGAAGCGCGGCGGTGCGCCGCTGGTCCGAGGGCAGATGGAGGGCCTGCTGGGCGTTTTCGAAGAAGATGTGCGAGTGGTCCTGCGCCTGGTCGAAGTTGAGAAAACCCAAGGCAAGCGGGTCCTGGGCGGCGAGCGCCTCGGAGGGGAGACCGTGGGAGGCGGCGAGGCGCAGTCCGCTAGAGGCGTCGGAGTCTTTGGCCAGGAAGACCGCGACACGAGCTACGAGCAGCGCACTGGGCAAGCGCTCGACGATGGATTCCAGCAGGGCCTGCAGATCAGTCTCCGAACTGAGGCCGCGGCCGAAGTCGATCAGCGCCTTACGGTAATCGTAGCGCTGACGGTCGAAGGCCCGGTCAACCCAGCCCTGAATCCTGCGCTTGAGCGGATCGAAGACGGCCGCGGTGACCAGTATTGCGGCAACCAGTCCCCACTCGCGGACCGCCTCGGGCATGGCGTTGTGCACCCAGACGGAGATCAGCGCGATGATGCCGAAGTAGCCGCCCAGCAACAAAGCGGTGGCCAGCGTGTATGCCACGCCGCGCTTGAAGATCAGGTCGGTGTCCATCAGCCGGTAGCGAATGATGGCCCAACTGAAGGTGAGTGGAAGAAAGACCATCGACAGGCCCGCCAGATTGGCAAGCACACTGGGAATGCGCTGGTCGAAAAGGAAGAAAACGGCATGGAGCGTAAAGGGCCCGACGGCGAGCAGCGTGCCGCGATAGAGCCATTTCAACTGCTGGCGCAGCAAGGGGGTGTTGGCAAGGTTGTAACTGCGCACAAAGAGCAGAGCGGCCAGCACGTAAAAGATGGCTTCGTATCCGGTCTCGATCCGATCCAGGCTGTGCCTTAGCAGCCCGGTCGCTTGGCGCGTCTGAATGGCCCAAAGCCAGAGACCGAGCATTCCTATGCCTGGCGCGTAAACCAGCGGCACCAGCCAGCGGCGGCGGAGGTTCTTGAACCGCTCTTCAGGGAAGCTTAGAGCGAAATGCAAAAAGAGCGCAGGTTGCAGCGATTCGGCCAGCAAATTCAGCCAGAGGACGGTCCAGTCCAGACGGCCCTGCCAACCCTGATCGATCAGCATTCCGGTGTACTTGAGCGTATAAAGCGCGAACGAAACCAGGCAGAACAGATAGAAGTGGGTGGCGCGGGGTGCGGTCCAGCGGCGGAAGAGGACGTAAATGCCGATGGCCAGATAGATGAGGCCGATCACGCGCTGCGCCTGAAACATGCTGCGATCCACCGGCTCGGGAATAACCACCACCGGCGTGTCCAGCGGAATCCCTTCGCGGGTGATGGCGTAGTTCGCCTTGCCGTAGATCCCGGTGCGGTAGAGAATACGCTCCTTGTCGGCCACCTTCGCGATGGGAATGTAGTTGGCCGCCGGGAGCAACTGTTTGGTCTGGATGCCCTCATGCTCGCCGGGGTTCTCCGGCAGCGGTTTGACTTCCTCAAGCAGATCCTGCGTCTGCGCCCCGACGCGCGGAGCCGGTGTCTCCGGCAGCACCTGGGCCCCAGTCAGCAGATCGTGCTCCTGGATGCCCGCGCGCTGGCCGGGACTGTTGGGCAGGACCTTGACTGCTTCCAGCCCGCCCGCTGCCTCACGCCACCAGACCCCGTCGTCCGGCTGCGGGAACTGGCTCTCCTGGCGCAGATTCAACACCGCCAGCGCAAACAGGCCAAGCGTGGCCAGAGCCAACAGCGTCAACTGCACACGATTAAAGAGGCTGGATTCCATGGGGAGGCACTCTATACCCTTCCATTCTGATGCACGTCGGCTGCCATGTGGGAGAAATGCGCAAGGTTCCCAGGCAATATTGGCAATCGATTGAGAATACGCAAGAAAGTGACTCCGGGTTGCTAAAAACGTCAACCTGAGCTTCAGAAGTTTCCGCGGATAATGCAAAAAATGGTAGTACGGATACACGAAAAGGAATCTATCTATGGAAATTGGTATTTATTGGAAGAGGCACTGCCAAGGGCGCGGCCTGGCAGGACCTGGACGGACCTGGACGGATCGTCAGACCTGGCCGTAGGTGGCCTGGGGGCCGTGCTTGCGCTGGTAGTGGCGGTCGGATACATACACAGGGATGCCGGATTCGGGCGCTCCCAGCAGCACGCTGCGGAACGCGAGGCGGGCTATGTACTCAAGGAGGTCGGCGTGCTCAACGGCTTCCGAGGGGCTTCTGCCCCAGGTGAAGGGGGCATGGCCGGCGACCAGAACGCCCGGAACAGCGATGGGATCGAGATTCCCAGACCGGAAGCGGCGGACGATGACGGCGCCGGTCGAGTGCTCGTAGGCCTCGGCGACCTCCTCGGCGGTGAGGGGTTCGGTGGCGGGAACGGGGCCGTGGAAGTAGTCGGCGTGGGTGGTGCCGAGGCAGGGAATGGGGCGGCCGGCCTGCGCCCAGCTGGTGGCGAACTCGGAGTGGGTGTGCACGATGCCGCCGATCGAGGAAAACTCGCGGTAGAGATAAGTGTGTGTATCCAGGTCGCTTGAGGGGCGCAGGGAGCCTTCGACAATGGCGCCGTCGAGGGTGGTGACGACCAGATCGGAGGCGGTGAGCGAGGCGTAGGCGACGCCGCTGGGCTTGATGACGACCAGCGGCTCAGTGCCGGAGCGATCGATGCCGCTGGCGTTGCCGAAGGTGTGTGGAGCAAGACCGCGGCGCGCGATCTCCTGGTTGGCGTGAAGGACTTGCTGACGAAGCGCGGCGAGAAGCATGGCGGGTACAGTTTACAGTTGTCAGTTGTCAGTTGTCAGTCTGGGGGAATTGCGGAAGGAAACGCCCGGTCGTTCGGGTTGCTGGAGATAAATCTCTTATGGATGGGAATTGCATGGGTGCTGTAAACTTGTAGCCGGTGGGGGCGTCTACCTGAGTGATGGCAGCCGGCACAGCAATGGAACCGATAACTCGGGCCACGGCGGAGGAGATTGCCGCGCGGGAGTTGGAGACTGCCAACGAGGAGTTTTCGCGTGTGGTGGAGCGGCACCGGCCGCAGGTTTTCCGGTTTCTGCTGGCATCGACGCGGGACGTGGATTTGGCGGAGACGCTGACCCAGGAGTGTTTTCTGAAGGCGCACCGGAATTGGAGCAGCTTCAGGGGCGAATCGAGCGCGATGACGTGGCTGATGCGCATCGCGATCAACCTGCAGAAGGACCACTGGCGGAACCGGCGGATGCAATTCTGGCGGCAGACGCGGACCAACGCGGTGGACGTGGATGAGGCCAGCGAGTGGCTGCCGAGCGGCGAGAGCTCCGCGGAGCGGCAGTTGCTGGCGCGGGAGCGGGTGAGCGACGTTTGGCGGGCGGTGAAAGGACTGAGCGAGCGGCAGAGGACGGTGTTTCTGCTGCGCTACGTGGAGGAGCAGGAGTTGAGCGAGATTGCGCGAGCCACCGGGTTGAGCGAGGGCACGGTGAAGGCGCACCTTTCGCGGGCGCTCACCAGAGTGCGCGCGGAGTTGGGGGGCGGGCGATGAGTTTCAGAGTACGGTTTGGGAACAGGCGAGAAGAACCGGCGGAGGAGAGCCGTCAGGTTGAGCCGGGCGCGGGCGAGACGGGGGATCTCGTGCTGGAGCAGGCTCTCAGAGACTTCCGCCTGAGCGTTTGCGCCTGGAGCGAGGCCGCGTATAGTCGGCCGCGGATGGTGGCGCCGGTTGTGCGGCGCAGAAGCTGGCGGCTGGCGGCCGGTTGGGCGCTAGGGTTGACGCTGGCGGCCGGCGGCGTCTCCGGTGCGGTCTTCGAGCGGCATCAGCGACAGGAGATGGCGCGGGCGGCCCAGGAGCAGAGACTGGCTCAGGAGCGGCAGAGGCTGGCTCTTGCGGAGCAAGCAAGGGAAGAGGAACATTTGCTGGCCGAGGTGGACCGCGACGTATCGCGTGAAGTGCCGAGCGCCATGGAGTCTCTGGCTCAACTGATGGCCGAGGACGAACACAAGTAAACGAGAAGAAAACGGGATTAAGAAACACTGGGAGACCTTGAGAGGATTGAAGGGGGAGGAGAGGGCGATGAAGGGCAGCATGGCGGTGCGGTTGGGATTGGCGATTGCGAGCGTATTGATGGCGGGATCGGCGCTGGCGCAAGGGCCAATGGGCGGTGGAGCAGGCATGGGCGGCGGAGGCGGCATGGGGATGGGTGAGCATCGGCCCCCGATGGAACGGGCCTTCGGGGCGCGGGGCGACCAGGGCCGCTGGTGGAACAATCCGCGCATGGTGGCGGAGTTGAAGCTGACCGACGAACAGCGGAAGGCGATGGACGACATTCTGCTGGCGCACAAGGAGAAGCTGATCGACCTGCGCGCCAGCCTGCAGAAGGCGGAGTTGGAGCTGGAGCCTCTGATCAAGAACGACCAGCCCAGCGAGGGCAAGATTCTGGCCCAGATCGACAAGGTGGCGCAGGCGCGGGCGGAGCTGGAAAAGGCGAATGCGCGCTTCCTGCTGGCGATTCGCGGCAAGCTGACGCCGGACCAGTGGACGCAGGTGCAGGCCCTCCGCGACCACCGCGGACAGCAGGGCCGCGGCTGGGGACGCGATGGCCAGGGCCAGGGCGGTCCGGGACGCGAAGGCTGGAAACCCGGCGGCCAGGGATCAGGCGCGCAGGGACCGGGCGGTCAGTACCGCCAGTACCATCGCCAGCAGATGATGCCTCCTCCGCCTCCCGCGGTTCCGCAAGGCGCGGCTCCGCAAGGTGCGGCTCCGCCGGCGGCGGAACCGCAGAGCATGGTTGACGAAGGCGCGGGAGCGGATGAATTTGGCGCGGGCGCCGAGCAGTGAGAGGAGATTGAACGAAGGCTTCCAGGCAGAGAGCAACTACGGTTGTTGTTGAGACCGGTGGCGGCAAGGGGCGATCCTCTTGCCGCCGATTTTTTTGTCCGAAGCGCGCGGGTCAGCGGTTGTGGGGGCGGCGAATTGAACTTTCAGGCTGCGTTCCAGGGCCGGAGCGGGAGGGCGGCTGGATCGAATCGGGACAAATGGGTGCAGCGCATCGGGACAGCGATTGAAGCGCATTGGGACAGCGGTTGCAGCATCCTGGGACAGCAGGTGAACTGTACCGGGACAGGTTGAATCGGGGTGCGACAGTGGGGGCATGGAGCGTTCGTTGATTTTATGACTAAAGTTATTTTGGCGGGGACCGATGAAAGTGGTGGATGCGAGAACGCTCATCCGGTAGTTGCGGAAAACCTGGCGGAGGGAAACATGCACCGCGGGCAAGAGCGCGATTGAAGGCATCCCGAAAAGGAGTCCTCCCATGGCTCTCGGTGTTTTGAACAATCTGTCGGCAATTCAGGCAGCCAACAACCTGAACAACACGAACAACAGCCTGCAGACAGTCTTGCAGCAGTTGTCGTCGGGGTCGAAGATCAACTCCGGAGCGGACGACGCCGCTGGGCTTTCGCTGGTGAACGGCCTGGAGGCCAACCAGACCGCCCTGACGCAGTCGGAGACCAACGCCACCGAGGGCGTGGGGCTTTTGGATGTGGCCGACGGCGCGCTGTCGCAGGTGACCAACCTGCTGGACCGCGCCATCACGCTGGCCACCGAAGCCTCCAACGGCACCCTGAACAGCACCCAGGAGGCGGCGGCCAACCAGGAGTACCAGTCGATCCTTTCGGAAATCAACAACATCGGATCGACGACCACCTACAACCAAGAACAGGTCTTTGCCGGCAATACCATCGCCATCTACACCGGCGACTCCTCGACCACCGGCTCGTCGATCGACGACCTGTACATTCGCCCGCTGTCCTCATCCAACGTGGGCGATTCCAACGGCGTCATCTCCTACAGCAGCGGCGCGAACAACGTATTCATCGACCTCTCAAAGGACGGCACCAACGCGGCGGTCAGCGACAGCCTTTCCGGCACCTCGACCACGGTCGACGTGAGTTATCTGACCAAGGGGACGGGCGGCTCGGTAGTGACCGCAACCGCGCCCATCACCGTGGGCACCGGCACGAGCTACGCCAATACCGCGCAGGGCTTGATCGACGCCATCAACAACTCCGGCCTGGGCCTGAACGCCAGCTTTACGACGGCGCAGCAGGCGGGCACCGCGGCCGTCAGTAACGCGGAAGCGGCCAACGGCACCACGGCCGGCACCGGCTCCGATACCGGCATCGAGATATCCGGCACCGGCCTGGGAACGGGCACCAATGGCGCGGGCGTGGTGGGAGCGCTCTCGGTCAACGCCAGTACGGACCTGCTGGGAGGCACCCTGACCATTGTGGGCTCCGATGGCAAGACCCACACCGTTACCCTGGGCTCGGCCAACTCCACTGACACACTCACGAATCTGGCGGCGACCATCAACACCGACGATCTCGGCGTGACCGCCTCCGTAAATCCTGCCGGCACCACCCTGACCTTCACCACGGCGAACGCCGCGGTGACCGTCGCCGGCGCAAACATCACTGACACCACTCAGGTTGCTGACACCATAACTCCGGCCGCCGATGTTGTCACCGCGCTGGCCGGCGGCACCATCGGCACCCTGGTGCTCACCAACAGCAGCACCGATGACCTGACCGGCTCCATCACCATCGACGGATACAAGGGAACCAACGAAACCTTCGTCCTCGGCACGCCGGGATCGACGCAAACCCTTGCCCAACTGAATGCCACCATCAACGCCTTCGCCCTCGCCAACCCCAACTTCGGCGTAACGGGGGCGATCACCAACGCGGGCAAGACATTGACGCTCACGGCGGCCGCGGCAGGCGCCGACATATCGTCCTTCACATGGGCTCCACTGGCGGCCACCACGCCCACCCCCGTCGCCGCTGCCTTGACCAGCACGCCCACCACCGACACCCCATACTACGGCCAGGTGGGCAACTTCACGGTGACCGCCGGCACCGACCCCCTCACCGGCACCCTCAAGATCGGCCAGAATACTATTGTTCTTGGCGCGCCCGGATCCACCGCCAACATCGCCCAGCTCGCCACCTACATCAACGACGGCAAGTACGGAGTCACAGCCACGCTGAACACCGCCGGAAACCAGATCACGTTCACCTCGGCAAACACCGCCATGACCTTTGACGGAGCGCCCCTCGACAACGGCGTGGCCGATCCTGTATCCGCCGTTGGCAATGCCGCCAACTCCGAATACTACAACCAGGGGCTCACGGGCGCTGTAACCGACTCCAGCACCGGCGGCGGGGCGGGTGTCACGGGCATGACCACAGACACCAACGGCACCGGCGGGACGGCGACCATCAGCTACGCGGACGGCACCGGCGCCAACCTGAGCAACACCGAACTGAACGACCAGCCCGATGCGGAGACCGCTCTGACAGCGATCAACGTGGCCATCAGCGCCGCGGCGGCCCTGGACGGCTACGTGGGCGGCCAGATCAACACGCTGAACGCCATCAGCCAGGTGATGAGCACGCAGCAGGAGAACGTGGTGTCGGCGCAAAACGCCATCCAGGCCACCGACTACGCCTCGGCGACATCGAACATGTCCAAGTATGAGATCTTGAGCCAGACCGGCATCGCCGCCTTAGCGCAGGCTAACAGTGTGCAGCAGGAAGTTACCAAGCTCTTGCAGTAAAGGTTTAGTACCATTGCAATACCTTCAAGACAACCCAGGGACGGGCGGCGGCAGGGGGCAACCTTTGCCGCCCATTTTTTGCCGCAGGGAACACGGAAGAGCCGTCCTTCACTGCACTGGCCTGCCTTCAGTCGGCCTCCCCGGCCGGTTCCTTCTTGCGTACTGCTGGCCGCGCTTCGGCGGCCTTGCGAATGGCCTCCGCGTCCGCGATGTCCTGCGGCCGGCCAGCGGCCAGCTTCGATGCGATGAGATCGGGCGCGGAGATGAAAAACGCCTTGAGGCCGCTCTTCGGATCGATTACGCCTTCAACGCGCCTTCTCCAGGCCGCCTCAAAATCGACGCCGGGAATATCCGGAAGAATAGCGAACCCGTGCGGATCGTGCCCGAAACGAAAGAAGCTGCCAGGCTCGGCGAAGTCATCCGGTTGAATGCCCTGGAGCGGTGCGCCGAACGTGGCGAGCGCGGCGTAGGTCGCTTGCGCGTTAGCCGGGTCAGCTTTGATGAAAAGGTCGATGTCCTTCGTAAAGCGGGGCTGTGCGTGATAGATGACCGCGTATGCCCCGACGATGAGGTATCTAACGCCATGGGCATGAAAGGCGGACAAAAGGTCTCTGTAGTCTTGGTACATCCTTTTCGATCTCCCAACCTTTCAGCGCATAGGCGGTCTGGATCATCTCCTCGACCGCGTCCAACCGCTCATGCACGGGCCGGCTCTGCCAGTAGCGATACTCGTCGGCCTTCATCTCGTCGAAGCTCGTGTAGTTGCGCAGGATCGCATCCATACCTCCATTTTGCGCCGGCCGAGGCGGCGGTTTTAATAACTCATTTTGAGGGTTCATAGGAAGGGATTCATGACCTGGAGGCTTCCGAAGCGCTGACCGTGCTGGAGATCCTCTGTGTAAAGCAGATCGCAACGAGACTGGATTGCAGCTGAGACGATCAAGCTGTCGTACCACGAAAGCCCGCTTTGGCTGCAGAAATGTAATGCCTCCAAGTAGAGCGCTTGCGACGAATGCACGGCGAGCAACGGACGGAAGACCGTGATCAGATATTGCCCGGCGTCTGCCGCATGCATGGGTTGGGAGAAGCGTCTCAGGGCAACGTTGAAGAACTCCTGCACGATCTGATAGCTGATGACGCCCTTCTGCGTCGTCAGTGCCTCGCGGATGAGTTGCTCGGCTCTTTGAGCCTTCGCGGGGGAGCTTCGATCGAAGGAATGGACGAAGATACTCGTATCCAGAAAGAATCTATCGCTCATTCAACTCGTCCCTGCTGAAGCGCCGGCCCGCGTCGACGCTTTGCAGGCGCTTCATCAGTGCATTGAAGCCCTGGGCGTCTCCCGCGCTCTGAGAGAATTGCGCAAGCCATTCGCGGAAAGCCTCGTTCAGTGTTCGGCGCTGGCCGCGCGCAATTGAGCGCGCCCGCTCAATCAGATCCTCGTCGGCGCTCAATGTGATGTTCTTCATACGAAGACAGTGTACACTGTCTTCGTGTACTTGTCGACAATCGAAAGTTCTTCCGCCGGACGGCGGCCTGCTAACGCGTCTCCCAGGCCTTCCGCCGCAGCGGACGGGATTTGGGGCACCCGGCACCCGACGGGGACGGGAACCGGACGGTCGGGGTTCGTGGTCTCCCACCCTTCAATCGCTGCGGCGACCGGCAAGGATGGGAGACCCAGCCAGCGCAATGCTCGACGCTGAGCCTGCTTGGCAGCGTCAAAAAAGCCTGAAAAACTGCCGGAATGTTAGAATGAAGGCGATGCCTATGCCCCTCAAAACGCTTTTGCTGAATCCGCCCTCGTTCGAGAACTTTGACGGCGGCGCGAGTTCGCGCTGGCCGGCGACGCGCGAGATTGAGTCCTACTGGTACCCGGTTTGGCTGACCTACCCGGCCGGCCTGCTTGAAGGCTCGCGGCTGCTCGATGCCCCTCCGCACCACGTCTCCGCCCAGGAGACCATAACGATCTGCAAGGACTACGAGTTTCTGGTGCTGTTCACCTCGACTGTGGGCTGGGAAGGCGACCAGCGCCTGGCCGAAGCCATCAAGGCCGCCAACCCGGCCATCCGCATCGCGTTTGTCGGCCCTCCGGTGACCACCGACCCGGACCGCGCCTTGAACGAGTGCCCGGCGCTGGACTTCATCTGCCGCCGCGAGTTCGACTATTCGGTGGTCGAGTTTGCCCAGGGCAAGCCGCTCAACGAGATTCTCGGGATCAGCTACAAGCTGGACGGCAAGATCGTCCACAACCCCGACCGCCCGCAGGTGGAAGACCTGGACGCCATGCCCTGGGCCACGAAGATCTACAAGCGCGACCTGGACGTGAAGCGCTACAACGTGCCCTTCCTGCTCCATCCGTTCATTGCGCTCTACTCCACGCGCGGCTGCCCGGCGCAGTGCACCTTCTGCCTCTGGCCGCAGACTTTGAGCGGGCACGCATGGCGCAAGCGCTCGACGGACGACGTGGCCGCCGAACTGGCCTGGGCCAAGGAGAACTTCCCGGACGTGAAGGAGTTCTTCTTCGACGACGACACCTTCAACATTCAGAAGGCTCGCACCATCGAGCTATGCGAAAAGCTCAAGCCGCTGGGCCTGACCTGGAGCTGCACCTCGCGCGTGACCACCGACCGCGAAACCCTCAAAGCGATGAAGGAAGCCGGCTGCCGCCTGCTCATCGTGGGCTTCGAGTCGGGCGACCCGCAGATTCTCAAGAACATCAAGAAGGGCGCAACCGTGGAGCGGGCGCGTGATTTCGCGCGCGACTGCCACTCGCTCGGTTTGACGATTCACGCCGACTTCATCCTCGGCCTGCCCGGCGAAACCAGGCAGTCCATCCGCAACACCATCAACTTTGCCAAGACGCTGGATTGCGAAACCATCCAGGTGTCCATCGCGCACGCGTACCCCGGCACCGAGTTCTACGAGTACGCCGCCAAGAACGGCTTCATCACCAACAATGTGATGCAGGATGGCGGCGGCCACCAGATGGCGCACATCGAGTATCCTGGTCTGCCCACCGACTACGTGATGGAGATGGTCCACCGCTTCTACGACGAGTACTACTTCCGTCCCAAGGCTGCGTTCCGCGTGGTGTGGAAGGCCGTCGTCAATCGCGACCTGCCGCGGCTCTACGTTGAGGCCAAGTCGTTCCTGAAGCTGCGCGCGCAGCGCAACCGGCAGGTAAAGGAATCGCGCAAGCAGCAGGCGCAGCCTCCCGCAGCCGCCGGCGCGGGCGCGTAACAGCCCTTGAGGGTGCAACGCATTCAGCCAGTTGCAGGGTGCTACACATTCAGCCA